>CAKRFH010000004.1:0-49652 GCA_934320555.1 uncultured Roseburia sp. | reverse complement strand
TCCATTCCGAGACTTTCTACCGGTGAAAATACCTGACTGATATAGTTAATGACAGCAACTGCTGTTCCGGCAGACATGCCAAAGAAAGTCATTACCGTCCGGTTACCGGAGGCTGACAGAAGCATGACAAATGCAACCACTGCCGTATTTAAAATAAGAATGGAAGGCGAATAGATCGCATCATAGAAGTTTGTCCGCTCCATTGCTTCATAACTTTCACTGATATAAGCATCATACCGCTCCTGCATATATTGCTCTTTTCCAAGGCAATGAATAGTGCGGATATTGTGAAGTGTCTCCGGCACATGGCCGGAAGCCCTTGCAACTGCTTTGCGGTTTTGGATCTGTGAAGCAAGCATGTTTTTCTGGACATGTCTTGTAAAGCAAAATACAAATGGAAGAAGAACACAAAGCGTTATCGTTAATCCGCGGTTTTGAAACCAGACTACAACAAGAATGCTGACGATTTTGCAGGCATCTGCAAACATACTGATGATGCCGGAGGTAAAAAGCTTCTCCACTGTATCCACATCTCCTACAAATCTGGATGCCACTGCTCCCGGTTCCTGTCCGTTCACCTCATCAGTTGTAAGCTCTGTAAATTTATCCATAAGACTGCTTCGGAGTGCATGCGTGATTTTCTGTCCCAACACTGTCAGAAGACCTTCTCTGGCTGATTCCATTCCACCTGTTACTGCCAGCATAACAAAATAAAGAAGAATCATAGAAAGCACTGCTTTCTTTCCGCTTGTGATCGAATCGATCATCTTTGCAAGGATCAATGGTGGTATCAAAGCTGCGATCACTGCTCCGATGACCGTAAAAAAGATTGCAATTGAAAGAAACTTCTGTTTTTTTATTGTTGTAAATACGATTTTTTTTACCTGTCTTTTCTTTTTCCAGTATAGTTGTTTTATGCCAAAAATACCACCCTTTTGGATCAAAACAGTTCTTTCAAAAACAGTCTGCCTCAAAAAGGTGGTATCTTTAAATATCTTCTATTGTATCCGCTTTCGCTTATACATTAATTTCTGCTGTCATTCCAAGTTCCTCTTTGTTCGCTTCAAGAATCGGATTCACAACATTTGCAAGGAATTTATCAACCTGGATTGGTGCACGTCCGACATATTTGGACGGATCCATAGTAGCCTGTAATTCCTCCAGTGTAAGGTTAAAGGATGGATCTGCTGCAATAAGTTCTAACAGATTGTTGTCTTTTCCTTCTACCTTCACGTTCTTTCCAGCTTCCATGGAAAGCTGACGGATCTTCTCATGTAATTCCTGACGGTTGCCGCCATTCTTAACTGCGTCCATCATGATATTCTCTGTTGCCATGAATGGAAGTTCTGCCATCATATGTCTTGTGATAACTTTGTCATATACAACAAGTCCATCCACAACGTTTAAGCAAAGATCTAAAATACCGTCGATCGCAAGGAATCCTTCCGGAATACTTAATCTCTTGTTGGCTGAATCATCGAGTGTTCTCTCAAACCACTGGGTTGCAGAGGTGATCGCCGGATTTAATGCATCTACCATCACATAACGGGAAAGGGAAGCGATACGCTCGGAACGCATCGGGTTTCTCTTATAAGCCATGGCAGAAGATCCGATCTGGTTCTTCTCGAATGGCTCCTCCACCTCTTTTAAATGCTGGAGCAGACGGATATCGTTGGACATCTTGTGTGCACTTGCCGCGATGCCTGCGAGGATGTTGGCAACTCTTGTGTCTACTTTTCTGGAATAAGTCTGTCCGGAAACAGCATAGCACTCCTTGAATCCCATCTTGGCAGCGATCATCGGATCGATCTTGTCGATTGTTTCCTGGTCACCATTAAATAACTCCAGGAAGCTTGCCTGTGTACCGGTGGTTCCCTTTGATCCGAGCAGCTTTAAGCTTCCCATCACATATTCGAGATCCTCAAGATCCATCAGGAATTCCTGTGTCCAGAGTGTCGCCCTCTTTCCGACTGTGGTTGGCTGTGCCGGCTGGAAATGGGTGAATGCCAGTGTCGGAAGGTCTTTATATTTGTCTGCGAACTTTGCAAGCTCATTTATCACATTGACAAGCTTCTTATGAACGAGCTTCAACGCCTCATTCATAATAATAATATCTGTATTATCACCAACGTAGCAGGAGGTTGCGCCTAAATGGATAATGCCTGCTGCCTTCGGGCACTGCTGTCCATATGCATAGACGTGGCTCATAACATCGTGGCGGACTAACTTTTCACGTTCCCTTGCCACATCATAATTGATATCCTCAGCATGTGCTTTCAGCTCGTCGATCTGCTCCTGTGTGATGACCGGTTTGCCGTTCTCGCTTAATCCTAACTCCATCTCAGTCTCTGCAAGGGCGATCCAGAGCTTTCTCCATGTCTTAAACTTCATGTCCTGTGAAAAAATATACTGCATCTCCTTGCTGGCATATCTCTCTGATAACGGGCTTGTATATCTGTCTGTACTCATTGCTCTTCTCCTCTATTCTCTCTTTCCGCAGGTTTTCTGCGCATGCTCTTATTGTATCATCTTTCATCAGAAAATGTCCAGCCTGTCACCAGATACTGGACATTTTACCACTCTAAACCTTAACGTTCAAAATCTCCGCGGATATCTTCCTTCGGCGGGTCTAACGGATAGGTTCCTGTAAAGCAGCCCTTACAGATTGGAAGACCGTCTACCATCTCCTCTAACCGTTCTACTTTCAGATAGCTCAACGTATCTGCACCGATCACCTCGCGGATCTCATCGACCGTCCTGTTGTAGGCGATCAGCTGTTCTCTTTCCGGGATATCCGTTCCGAAATAGCATGGCCATAAAAATGGTGGGGAACTGATCTTCACATGAACCTCAGTCGCGCCTGCATCGCGCAGCATCTTTACGATGCGGTCTGAGGTCGTTCCACGGACAATCGAGTCATCGATCATAATGATACGTTTTCCGTTGACCGCTTCCTTTAACACATTCAGCTTCACACGCACACTTGATTCGCGGCTGCTCTGCTTCGGCTTGATGAACGTTCTTCCCACATAACTGTTCTTCACAAATGCTGTTCCATACGGGATTCCGGACTGTAAGGAATAGCCGAGTGCGGCTGCATTTCCGGATTCCGGGACACCTACTACAAGATCCGCATCCACCGGATCATCCATCGCCAAGAACCTTCCTGCCTTAATTCTTGCTGCATACACACTCACATCGTCAATCCGGCTATCCGGTCTTGCAAAATAAATATATTCAAAAATACATCTTGCTTCCTGTTCCCTCGGAAGTGCCATGGAAAGGTCTGACTGGATTCCTTTATCCGGCGTGATCGTCACCACTTCCCCCGGAAGGACATCACGGACAAACTCTGCACCGATCGTCTCTAACGCACAGGTCTCCGATGCCAGGATGTAAGCATTGTCTCTTTTTCCGATGCAGAGCGGCTTGAATCCAAATGGGTCTCTGGCGCCGATCAGCTTGCGCGGACTCATGATCACGAGAGAATATGCCCCCTTTAACTTCCGGCAGGCTCTTCCAACTGCTTCCTCTACCGTTTTGGAATTCAGGCGTTCCCTTGCGATGTGATAAGCAATCACCTCTGTATCGATTGTTGTCTGGAAGATGGCACCGGTATACTCAAGATCTTTTCGCAGCTCCTTCGCATTGATCAGATTTCCGTTGTGTGCCAGCGCAAGTGTTCCTTTTACATAGTTCAAAACCAACGGCTGTGCGTTTTCTCTCGTGGATGCCCCTGCTGTGGAATAACGGACATGTCCGACCCCGATATCACCCTTCATCGGTTCTAAGTTATCCTGGGTGAACACCTCATTGACAAGTCCCATCCCCTTATAGGATGTCACTTTCCCCTTCGGTCCATCCGTCTCGCTGACTGCAATACCACAGCTCTCCTGACCTCTGTGCTGCAAAGCAAAAAGTCCGTAGTAAATCGTGGACGCAACGTCTCCCCCATCGAAATCGTACATGCCGAATACACCGCACTCCTCATGCAGACCATCCCATGGAGTCTCTTTTTCAAGGTCGTTGTTATACATATCTTCGTTCTGCCTTTCCGTCAGATTTTATTCAAACTCTTTTCCTGTCAATAAAGCAAATGCTTCTTTGTACTTGTCCACGGTCTTCTCAACTACTTCCTCCGGAAGAAGGAAATCGTTATCCGGGTTGGCTGTCAGCCAGTCTCTCACATACTGTTTGTCAAAGGATGGCTGTCCTTTTCCTGCTTCATAGCCCTCTAACGGCCAGAATCTGGAGCTGTCCGGTGTGAGCATCTCATCGCCGAGAACGACATTTCCATTCTCATCCAGACCGAACTCAAACTTGGTATCTGCAATGATGATACCCTTGCTTAACGCATACTCTGCGCACTTCTTGTAAAGGGCAATCGTTGCATCCTTAATCTTTGTTGCGTACTCTTCCCCTTTTCCCGGGTAAATCTTCTCTAATACTTCCACACTCTGCTCAAAGGAGATATTCTCATCATGGTCTCCAAGATCTGCCTTTGTGCTAGGAGTATAAATCGGTTCCGGCAGTTTGTCAGACTCTACGAGTCCTTCCGGAAGCTTAATGCCACAGACGGTTCCGTTCTTCTTGTAGCTTGCCCAGCCGCTTCCTGTGATATAGCCGCGCACGATACATTCGATTGGAAGCATCTCTAACTTCTTGCACATCATACTGTTTCCGTCATATTTCTCATTCTGGAAAAACTCCGGCATATCCTTCACATCTACAGAAATCATATGGTTCGGTAAAATATCCTTTGTATAGTCAAACCAGAACTTTGACATCTGTGTCAAAATAGCACCTTTTTTTGTGATCTTATTCTTCAAGATATGATCAAAAGCGGAAATCCTGTCCGTTGCCACAATAATCAGGCTGTCGCCATTATCATATACCTCACGTACTTTTCCTTCTTTTACCGGTTTAAATTCCTGCATTGTTAAATATCCTCCTTGTTTTGTGGACTGTTGATACTGTTATTTTAATACAGTAACTTTTGCAAAGTCAATGCATTCCCGACGGTTTACGGATTTGCGGATAGAGAAAATAAAGCCGTTTTTATTAGTATTTTTGTGCAATATATAGTCGTATATTAGTTGTGCTTATATATCTATTTGGGTGCGCTAATTTACCTTTTTTATTTCAACCGTAAAATATAAAACTCTTTCCCGGTCTCCCAGCAATTTTCACTCAGCCTGTACGTCTCTGTCAGATATGCCCCAAACTCACACTCCCGGAATGACTCCCAGTTTGCAAACTTTCTTCTGTCCAGAAAAAGAACCGTTGGCATCCCATGTTCTTCCTTCCCGTAGTACTGTACCCACTCTTCATTGTAAACAGGAGTACTGATGCAGGTTGCGGATGTAAAAGTGCCGGTCGAAGAGAGGTTATAAATCGCATTGTCACACAAAATCAGCGCATTGTCCGTTTCTCCTGTCTCCCCGAACACTTCTGCCCGTTTTTCCAGATATTCTTCCTTATATGCCTGGTCCACGCGGATTCCTTTTAAGGCTCCCTCCTCTAACACCACTCTCTCCTCGGTGATGTTCGCCGGACCGGTGCCTGTGATTCTCACAAAGTAACCTTTGGTAAAAATCACTCCCACCAGAAAGATTCCCATGCACACAGATGCGAATTTCCAGGCTGTTTTTCCACAGGCATCCTCTTCCTTTTTCAGATTCGGTATCTGCTCCATGAAAAGCACGACCGCGGCAAGGATACATAAGTATAAAAAGGAGGCATTCTCCTCAATTCCCATGTTCGAACCGATCATGACACCGATATAGATGCCGATTCCAGTCAGATAAAAAATTCTCCCAATCAGCTGTCTCTGATTTGCCCGCCGCACACTGTCTCCACAGTCTTCATCCTCTGTTCCTGGGGCTGTATCGGCAGACAGCCGCTGTCTCTGCGCATCAGACCACATCATGACAGCCGCAAGGACTGTCACAAGCAGATATCTCGCCTGAAATCCGATCGCTCCGCTCGGGCGGATCCCGGTCAGGTTCAATCCCATCAGGATCAGCGCCATACTTGCCATGCTGGCACATCCTGACAGTTCTGCTGGCACAAGCCAGTTCTTCTGCTTTTTAATTTTTTCCCCTGATAGCTGGTTCTTTCTCTTTTTCACGGATTCCGTTATCAGATACAGCGTACACAGAGCCACTGCCCCTGCCAGAATCATTGCAATTCTTCCGCAGACGGACACGATCTGTTTCCCGTAAGACTGCATCTTCATGGTATCCGAGTGGGTTCCGTCACTTAGGATTCCCCCAAGATTATCCAGGAACTCCGGGACAGTCAGATAAGAAAAAAGGAATGCAAGGAAGAAACCCGCACACACCGCGCAGCTTCCCCAGAAGAGAACCGAATACGCTGCCTTTTTTTCCGGAAGGCTGCGCCAGACTGCATAGCCAAGAAACGGTGCTGAGACAAGGATAGTCGGATACGCAAGGACTGAGGCGGCATAGCATACGGCCGCAAGACACCATTCTGCTGCTATCCCATATTTCGTAGCACCCTTTTGTGATTCCTTTTTCTGCCACTCTCTCAGCTTCATTAAAACATCAAATACAAGGCAGACACTGATCAGCACAAAAATCATCTCGAGCTGTCCATATTCCATATTCTGTGTCGCACGCGGCAGGAAATTAGCCACAAAGATGCCTGCTGCAAAGGCTGTTTCCTGTCTAAAATATTTTTTTATTACGGCATACACAAAGATCGCTGTTCCAAACTGTGCGATGGTCGAAACCCAGCGCATAAATATTACCATTCCATCGAAAGAGCCGGTCAGCCTGACCCAGACCCAGGCACAAATCCCCGCCGGCCAGGCAGAAGTCATATGCAGCTCCCACATTTCTTTGAAAATCCGGTCGCCATTTAACAGCCGCACTCCCATTGTGACGATATAGGACTCGTCATTGTCCATTCCGATATAAATTTTAAGAAAGGCAGCAAGAACCGTTCCTGCGAGAAGAACGGTCTGCCACCACGATATTTTCTTTTTTTCCAGTATGTTCATATTATTCCATCCTGTCTGTTTTTCGCATTTTTCATTCTGCCAGATCAAAATTATCCTGCCGGATAATTGATAACTCCAAACTGGTAAATCTGATACAGCCCGCCAAGATTATACAGAAGCATCAATACGGCAAACACTCCTATCACGGCAAGTACCGCTTTTTCATTCCGGATCCATTTGCAGATAAACTGGTAAATCAGGATCAGATATGCCCATGCAAAATACATCGAATACAGAATCAGCCCGTTTTCTGCTGTTCCCCATCCAACCAGAAACAGCAGCACCACAGAAAATCCAACCCAGCAGACTGCGATCTGCGACATTTTATTTTTGTAACTGTACAGGAATCCCAGGACTGCCGCTATCAGGATCACAATGCCGATCACCGATGCACTCTGCTGCTCAGCCAGAAGGAATCTCGGTCCGCCTCTGTCAACCGCATATGCTTCAGCTGCTGACGGTGCCAGAAACAGATGCTCCACAAACCAGGTAAACTGGATCCATTTCTGTTGCAAGGTCACCTTTCCCCCTGCGAAGAACATCAGGTCTGCCAGCTTATTTCTGATATTTAAAAACTGTGGCAGCTGACCACACAGAATTACAAGTTCAAAGTACACCACCAGACAATACAGCAGATCTGTGATCCATTCTTTCCATTTCTTCTTTTTCGTGATCAGAGGAAACAGCACCCCGGATGTCAGCATCGTGCTGACCGCCCCGAAGTAAGCATAGTTCTTCTTCTCACTGTTCTTCCAGACATAGATTGTTAAGACCACATAGAAATATGCCATGATATACTGCTCCACCACAAATGAAAACAGCACATAAGTATAGCTTCCCACAAAAAATGCCCAGAATGCATATTTTTCCTTTTTCCCCAATTCCAGCAGCCTTGCGAGCATCACATGCGCGATCCCAAGCAGTACGATCTGGATTGCCTGTAAGGCATAGGCATAGCTGTCATGCAGAAAGAAAAACGGCAGTGAGACAAGCTTTGCCAAGAGCGCCACAGGCATGGAGAAAAGCCCGAACAGAGGCTGCCTGATATCATTCTCCCCGCTTAAGATCCGCATGAAGCTGTCGGAGGTGTAGATCATGGTGCTGTCGGTTGTGTAGATGACATCGTATACCTCTGTCTTTCCATTATGTACGGCATCGTAAAAAGCATTCGTATGCACATATAAAAATCCCATCATCACGATTCCCACCACAGAAAAAGCAACGAGGAACCGTCTTTCTGTCCTGTCTAATGTCAAAAAAAACTTTTTTACATACGGCAATATCTGTGCGATCACATAATAAATCAGAAAAAAGATTGCCGGGAATGATGCCACGATAAATCCTGCCACAAGCCGGTTCGAGGTCACCCGGATTGGCGATAACTTTTCAACAATATCAAGATGCTGGCTTAACAGGTACACCCCATTTCCCTGCATCGTATAGTTATAAGAGGTATACAGGGCCGCAAGAAATGCTGCTGCCACTTTCCATTTTCCCTGCTGATCTGTCAATGCTCCCGTTATTTTTGTTGCCAGAAAAATGCCAAGAATGAATCCAAGAACGAGATTGATCACAATACCTGCATTTCCGAATTCGCTGCTCACCTGTAATAAAACAGCAAAAGGCAGTGAAACCACAAATACGATCACTGCCAGATTTTTCCAAATTTTTCCACTCTGTTTTTCCATTTTACGTCTCCCTTCATGCAGACATCACCCCTTCTGCATGAATCACCCCAGATACAATAAAATTAAAGTGATGAGCACCAGTAACATTCCAATCCCCATCAATATCTTATCCTTCAAAATCACACTCATCGGATCCCCGTCATTCTCCTTCTGCTCAATATCCAGATTATATTTAAAGCAGATGAGCATCATGATCGGGACAAGCACCAAAAATCCGCTGCTGATCTCCCGCATCTCCATACACCACAGGGAAAAGAAAATGAGTGTCATCGTCATGCAGCTATACATGGTTTTGTTTAAAAATTCTTCCGTATACAGTGCCAGTGCTTTTCTTGTGCTGCTTCCGGTATGGATCAGCTCATTCCTTCTTTTTCCGAAGCCCAGATAGCAGGCTCCTGTGATAATGACAAGGTAGAGCCATGAAGAAATTGACACATCAGACAGGAAGGCACCCATATAAACCCGCAGATAAAAGCCCGCCACAAGCAGCGTGATATCTAACAATGGGATATTCTTCAAGCCAAGGACACTGTATCCCAAATTCACAAGAATATATGCACTTAAAATCAGGCAGGCATACAGCCGCATTGCACCGCTTAACAGCAGAATCTGAACCAGGTAGGCTGCTGCGATTAAAAGTACTGCTGCAACGACCGCCTGACCGACCGGTATCTCGCCTGCTGCGATCGGCCTTTTGCATTTTGTCGGGTGCTTCCTGTCCTTCTCAAGGTCTTTGATATCGTTGATCAGATAAATGGCGGATGCCCCCAGGCAGAATGCCACAAAACCAATGGCAAGCCTTCCCCAGGATGCCCCGATAAATAACTTTCCATCAAAGAACACAGGCAGAAAAATCAGGCAGTTTTTCAGATAATGCGTCACCCGTAATTCCTTTATCCATTTCATAACGTTACTCCACTTTAGTTCTTTTCTTCTGTCGCGTCATAGCTCCATACATTTTTTGCAATGTAAATCGGACGGTTCTTCACCTCAATGTGCATCTTCGCTAAGTATTCCCCGATAATACCGAGGACGGTCAGCTGGATGCCGCCGATCAGAAGGATCAGCACGATGATCGTCGGATAGCCCGGAACATCATTTCCGAAGGCAAGCTTCTGGATGATGACCACGATCATATAGATAATCGCAAGAAGTGAGGTGCCAATTCCCAGCTTCGTTGCCATCTTAAGCGGCTTTGTGGAAAATGAGATCACACCCTCTAACGCATAATTGACCAGTTTCCAGAACGACCAGGACGTTGTGCCGGCATTCCGCTCTCTGACCTCATATGGTCTGTAGTAAGTCTCAAACCCGATCCATGCAAAGATTCCCTTTGAGAAACGGTGGTACTCCGTCATGTCAAGGATCGCATCCACCACCGAACGGCGCATACAGCGGAAATCGCTCGCATTTTTATATAATTCCACGTCACACAGCCTGTTGATCAGGCTGTAGAAAGCGGATTTGAATGCCGTCATGATCTTTCCTTCCTTGCGCTCCTCCTGATAGGCAGCCACCTCATCATATTCCGGATGTTCCTCTAAGAAGTCCATCATCTCCTTCGCAACCTCGATCGGCTGCTGTAAATCTGTATCGATGATGACAATATAATCGCCCTTCGCATGCTGAAGTCCCGCATAGAGCCCTGCCTCTTTTCCAAAGTTTCTGGAAAAATTGATGATGGTCATCTGCTCCTTTTTCTCTTCATAGAGCTTTCGTAATTCTTTTAATGTCCCATCTTTGCTTCCGTCATTGATAAAGACAATCTCATAGTCATAGCCGTCTAAGATTCTTCTTGCTTCCTCGCAGAACAGTCTGACATTTCCCTCTTCGTTATAACACGGTGCCACTAATGACAGCTTCACGCTTCCTCACCTGTTCCTTTCTGTGATATCTGATTGGTTGTCTATTTCTTCTTGGTGAATACCAGAAATTTACTGAAAATATAATTCAACACTAAAATAATAAACTGGATCACAAACTTTGCGATCAGGTCGTTGATGTGCAGGATATCTGCCATCAGCCACACTCCGCCGACTTCGATCACCATTGTGGAGAGACGTGCTCCCACGAACTTTGTGAACTCGCCAAAACGCTGGCTAAAATTCGTCGCTTCCGAGCGGAAAACAAATCTGGAATTTACAAAGTATGCAAATAAGATGGACAGGAATACGGAAATCGTATTCGCCACATTCATATTGATCGGTGTCGTCAGTCTTAAGGTATAATAGCATACCAGATTCACTAACGTCGTGCAGCCGCCGAAAAAGATGTAACGCAGCACATCATTGTTCCAGCATTTGATAATCAGTTCCTTTAACTTCTTCATTGGTTTCTCCTTCTCTACTCAGACAGCTTGACCACGATCGTTCCGTTGATCACCTTCACACTGTCTTTTGCCGGATAGACCGGCATATTCTGATATTCCTCTGTCGCGGTTATCTCCTCTTTCTCAGCACCGCTTGTCAGTGCGAAGCTTCTGCCGAAGCAGTAGTTCCACATGGAGACATAATGATAGTCTCCCCACAGGAATGTGTCCTGATTCACACCCATGATCGTCGGTGCCATACTGTCAATCCCGCCGGAATTGGCATGGTATCTGCCGATCATAGCTACCTTGGAAATCTCCGGATATTCCTCGAGATTCTCGATACGGTCTAAAATATTACTGCAGACTGCATAAGATTTCTCATAGCTTAAGTTCATGCTGTTATAGGCAATGTTCGCATTGATCGTGTTGTAATAGACAAGGAATGCAAGAACTAGGACGCCGACGGCCTTTAACACTTTTCCCGCTGCCTTCTCCCACTTTCCATGCTCCACATATAACAGTAACAATACATATATAAAGCACACTCCCATCATCATCAGCGTGTGGTAATCGACACCTGCTGAGACGAAATTCAATGCGAATGCTGCGATCGGGAGCACTGCAGCGGCAAGCACTGTCACGATCACACCTGCCACGTCTTTATAAGTTTTATTTTTGATAATTAAGATCACGGTTCCAAGCATAATGCCGCCCACAACTGCTGCGTTGGCGAGCCCGTATTTATTCGCTCCGCCAAGTCCGTTGTGCAGGCACCAGAGCTGTAAAATGCTCTTTGCTGTCTTGATAAACGCAGTCTTATACTGCTCTAAGGTCAGGATACCCATACTGCCGATTCCCTGATAATCCGTCAGGGTAATGCCATAGTAAGCATTGATCAGGCTGTCAACCACTTTATAGAACACAGCACCGCCCACCACGAGGGCAAAGTATTTCCAGTCCATCGCAAATGCCTTTTTGAACGACTGCTTCTCTAACAGCAGGTCACGGATGCCGATCAGTAAAATCAGGGCGAACGCAACGGTAATGTATGCCTGATAGGTTCCCATACTGAGCCCGATACACACGATTCCAGGCCAGATCCCATGCTTAAACCTGTAGGTCAGATAAACACCTGCGGTTGCAAGCAGAAACGCTGCCATATATCCATCTGCGGTAAACATAAACGCAAACGTCGATGTGATCGTAGGAAATGAAACGACCAGACCTGCTAACAGGATGATCGCTGTCCGGCTCTTCAACCGGAACAGATCCACCATCATCACCACGGCAATACTGATATAAAACAGGGATAATGCCCCGTTCACCCACGGCATGTCATATTTGGAGGAAAGTCCGCTGAAAAATCCGAGGAAGCATCTTCCCGAATAAAAGGTAGCTCCCGTTCCGGTAAAATTGTACATACTGTCCCAGGTCGGCAGGAAGTTGAAAAAGCGGTACGCATGTGCTAACAGCCCAAATACCCAGGTTGCCAGAAAGCCAAGCTTCCACTCTGCCTTAATCTCGATCTCTTTCTTTCCTATGTGTAACTTTTCCATGTTATTGATTCCTCTCTGTCTCCCGCTTACTCCGGGACACTGGTATTTTATCAATTATTTCTACCAATAGCAACCACCCTCGACAGAATCTGCATCTTTTGGTTTGTCTTTATCAGAAATACGCACCCAGGCATCGGAATCATACTGCTTCAAAAACTGATGGTTCTTATCCTCATCCCATCTTTTTCCATGGATTCCGAACAGGATCTGCGTGATACCGCCGAGATGTACCGCCTGCCTGCCTGCCGCCTTAATCTTCGCCGCAAGCGGGAAACCGTAGGCTCCGCATCCTAAGATGGCCAGATCAAACTCTTCCTGCATCGCCTTCTCATACATATCCTCTAATGCTTCGAACCAGTCCGCATAGCGCTCATCCACTTCCCCGGCATTCGTCTGGACCGCCTTCTGCACGATCAGGGTGAACTCCGGCAGGATCTTTGTCCCCGGAAACAGTCTTTCCCGCTTCTCATACTGGGAACGGATCAGCTCTGCCTGCGGATGGATCACAAGTACCCGCTTTCCCTCCAGTGCTTCGGTCCACGGATGCTTTGGGCACCGGAACGGATCGATATAGTGCAGATAGGTCAGATGCATGTCTTTTTTAAATACTGTCTTTAAATAATAATCCTCAAACGGCTGGAACCAGCCAGCCAGATAGTCGGTGCTTTTACAGCCGTTTACCATCTCCTCATAAAACCGCGGCATCAGAGAGATATCGTTTGGGAAAAAACCGGCACAGTCACAGAGCTGCCTCACATCTTTTTCCAGAATCCTTCTGTCGTCGAATTCAATGGCACGCATATTGGCAAGCTCGACCGCCCCGAGGCGCCCTGCCATAAAAGGCTTTCCGCTCCGGATATCGGCTGCCATCTCACGCTGTACCTGCTCGATGTCCTCGATCTCACGCCCTGCGAATCTGCCGTGCATCTTCTCCATAAGTGGGATCGCATCTATCTTATTCTGCCAGTACAGGCGGCGTTTTCCTTTTAAGAGATAATAAAAATAAGTAAAAGACCGTTTCATATTTTTCTGACTCCTGACGTTTGTTTGTAAAATCGTTACTTTCCTGCTGTAAGTGCTTCATCCAGTGCCCGGCTTAAGTAATAGCCCTGCTGCAGCTCCCCGGATACCTTTCCGGCATTTTCCCGGATGCTCTTATAAGGGGCTGCCTGGATCGCTTCTTCCAGCTCACTGAGACATTCCACCGTAATTCCACAGTGATGCTCTTCCACAAAATGTGCCATTCCGGATTTTTTCCACACAATCGCCGGAATTCCGGATGCCAGATAAAGACCACATTTATGGGAGTTATTGTATTTCAGATACTCCCCCAGTCCACCCTCGATCGCATCTTTTCCAGTGCCATCCCAGACCAGACCGTAATCCATGCAACTCACTGCCTGTGGAACCTCATCCGCCGGAAGGACACCATGATAGAAGCTGTGCGCAGGAAGCTCTTTCTTCCTGTTCTCCTCTAATTTTCCCCAGAGATGAAGCTCGATACTTCCATCTGTTGGAAGCTTCATATATTTTAAAAATTCAGACTTGTTCAGATTTCCGGCAAACGCAATCTTTACAGGTGGACAGCTCTCTTCCTGCTGCTCTCTTAACGCCCTGCCCTGCTCTTCGCTCATCAGATAATCCCAGACCCCGACCGGAATCAGCGTGGACGTCACTCCGTTTTTCCTTAAGAGCTCCCCGGTATTTACATTCGGCATCAGGACGAAATCCGCCACGCCGATGATCTGCGCTTCCTCTTTCATTTTCTGCTTCACAATCGGATCATCGGCATTTCCGTAACGGAAGGCGTTAAGATCATTAATGAAACAGATGATGTTGTATTTTTTGATTTTCTGTATTTTTTTTAGCAGTTTTATTTTGATATGGTTCTCCGGAATGGAATAGAAGATGGAATCTTTTTTTCCGGCATTCAGCAGAAGGAATGCTGCAAGATATGGGAGATCCAGTATTTTCATGTATTTGGAACATGACTTTGGCATGCTCCAGATGGTTTTACAGCCTTTTTGTGCCAGAATGGTGAAAACATCGTGCATGGCTTTGCCGGCGGCGTCGTAGGTTTCGCCGGAGCGCTGGCTTAGTGCGAAAAACTTCATCTTTTTTGTACTCCTTTTAAATGTGGGGGTGTGGCTCGACGGAGGGGATCGGCAAAGGAAATAGAAGACACGCTTTCGCTATGCGTCGCTCGCAGCGGTACTAAGCGTCCAGGCGCGCTTGGAAGTAATTTGGCTAGCCACTACTGCCTACGCGCGTCTGGGCGCTAAGGACCGGCGGCTCCTCAATGTCTTCTGTTTCCTTCGCCGATCCCCTCCGTCTACCTCTACCCTTACGGCTTTGGTTTTTGAGTATTTATTTTAGCAAATAATTTTTAAGGTTTTCTGAAAATTTATATAAGTTATTTTTGAATTTTTTGCGTAATATGTTCAATATATCTGCAAGTTTTCCTGCAAGTCTGGTCTCTAAGCTTCCGAAGAGTGCCTGGCGGAGCAGCTCGATGAGGATGCAGCCGGTCACGACACATGGGGCGAAGAGGCAGATGAGTGGGAAGAGCAGCGGGGAAAACGCGTAGTCTTCTAATGGGAGCAGGACATGTACAAGGCGCTGAAAGCCGAAGGAAAAGACGTAAACGGCAAGGACGGCGCCCGCTATTTTGTTGATGAAACGGTTTTCAAAATAGATGGTCCGAAAGATCTCAAACAGCAGGATGGCAGAGACGATCGTGAAGATGGAGCAGTCTCTGTAGAACATGCTGTAGTGCCCGGTCGCTAAGTATAAGCCCATCTCTAACAGGAACGTGAGCAGGATATTGCCAAGCAAAAGGGGCGCCAGTCTGCTTTTCCGATAACTGTTCTGATCGTAGAGACGGATGTATCTGCCGATAAGATAGATGACTGTCATCTGCACCACATTTTTCCCCTCAGATCCTAAGATATCAAAATGGAGGAAGGTCGGCACCACGCAAAACAGGAAAAGGCAGAATAATAGCAGCTTCCCGAACTGCTCTTTTTTCAGCTTTTCCGGAATCTGGTTGAGATAACCGGACAGGATCGCAATGATAAAGTATGCGGTCAAATACCAGTACTGGTTGGAAAGAATTGGGAAAAAGGAGGAGAGCCAGTCCATTTTTCCGACCGGAATTCCGAGTGCAAGCTTGATCACCTGATGAAGAATCGTGTAGAGAATCACCATCAGGTCGAGTTTGATCAGTTTTTGCAGATTGAAACGGACTCCGAAGTATCCGGAGATCAGCATGAAACAGGTCACTCCAAGATTGGTGAAGCAGTTCGCAAAAATCAGCAGATACCGGTTCATCTGCGACAGTTCGTCTCCGCCATATGCGATTGTATGCATGAAGATGATCCCGAAAATGCAGAGGATCCTCAATAATTCAATGCTGGAATTTCTTGTTTTTACTGCCATTTTTCTTGTTCCTTCCCTCTTTCTTTTCTATCCCTATTTTCGTTTTAACTTTCCGAGGACTTTCTGTGCGGATACTTTGATGATCTGCTTCATCTCATCATCTAACACATCACGGAAGAGCATCCCCTGTATGATAAGCCTTCCCGCATCACGTGTATCTTTGATGGCAAGCGGCATCACAATGTGGATGACTGTATAGGTGACCAGTGTTGCGATCGCGGCTCCTAAGATCCCCATTTTCGGGATCAGCAGCGCATTTAATACAACATCTGTCACGAGTCCGGCGAGTGCAAAGTAGTTGACGTATTTGTTTTTATTTTCTGTGGCAAGGTAAACCTGGGTCAGGCTTCCGATTGAAGTGATTCCGGTGTACCAGACCACAATGACCAGCGCCCCTCTTGCACCGAGATAAGCCTTTCCGTATAACAGATAGATCACCCAGTAGGAAAAAATGCTCACGCCGAGCGACCAGCAGATATTTAACAGCCAGATGCCCGCATAGGACTGACGCAGTCTCTTATAGAACATGCCGCGGTTTTCCTCTGCATTTTTATAAAGGATCGGGCTGACGGACTGGATGAAGGCAGACGGGATCATGCCCCAGAGCCCTGCTATGGTCAACGCTGCGGTATACAGACCAACTGAATAGGTGTCCAGCATCTGTTTTAACATGATCTGGTCTATTTTCGAATAAAGGATTGCGATCAGACCGGAAATCATATAGTGGTAGGACTGCTTCATCAGGCTTTTTCCAAGCCTTACGGAAGCTTTCGGATGGAACCCGTTCTCCCGGACATAACATAACATCAGAATCAGGGATAATAACAGTGTGTCCACGGAGGTAGCAAACGCAAACCAAAGGATATCCGCATTGTTTGCCAGCAGATAAATCCGGTATAAAGACATTCCAATATAAGCAACGACACTTGCAATACTGGTGTATTTTCCGAGAAGTTTTCCCTGAAACCAGTACATAAACGTATCAAATGCACTTGCTAAGATTGCAATGGATTCCAAAATCGCAATTTTTACCATGAGCGGATCGTTCTTATCTGTGATAGAGACGAGTGCGATCACAGCAATGGTGGAAAAAACTGCGGTGAGAAAACGCATCAGGATACCGGTCCAGATGACCTCGTTATCATCCTCTTTCCCCATTGAGATTTCCTTGATCACGATAACGCTTAAGCCAAGGGATGTGATGGAAGAAAAAAAGGACACGTATGCTGCCACATAGTTGATGGACCCGAAATTGTCCGGTCCTAAGTATCTGGCTGTTGCAAGGGACACAAAGAAGGAAAGGATCATGTTTACGATCTTTCCTCCAAGCAGCCATCCCATATTGTTGATTACTCTTTTCTTACTATTATCCACGAAATAACCATGCCTTTCCTGCTTTATGCCTGATTCCTCTCTGCCTTCACATCCTGCTCGATCGTAGACTCGATCTTGATCCAGCTCTCCGGATAGAAATCCCCTCTCCAGAAAGAGACGATCGGTGCTGTGATCACTTTATCCGGGTTGGCATTTAAGTATGCTGCCCACCAGCTAAAGGAGCTGTTCGCCGTGATGTCATGCTTACATTCCACCATACAGAAAAATTCGTCAATGTATCCCATTCCCTCCTGTCCGGAAATGAAGTAATAGTTCTCTTTTTCCCCAAAGTTTTCTTTTACCCAGTCGATATCGTCAGAGAAGAAGCAATAATTCACATTTCCGACCTTCTCCTCCATGATCTTCATGGCATCTTCGAAATATTCCATGCGAAGGTTCGTGTCCGCCAGCAGATAATCGCCTCTCCGGATATGGACTGCTACGGTGTTTTCCAGGGAATGGATGAGCTCGATGCTTTTTTTCGCCGCATCGCTTAACTTCTTCGGGCGGAATAATCTGCGGAAATCTTCCTCGTATTCGCTGAAATATTTATCGCTCTGCCAGTAACCGCTTAACATGACATCGCCGTCTAGCTCAAACACTTCCGGATGGTAGACAAAGTTGCCATTTTCCTTGAAAATTTTCGTGCCGAAGCCGATGGCTTTCTGGCGGCGGATTTTATTAAATACTGCTCTGTTTATCAGGTCTTTTTTATATTTATAGGTGATACGTCCCTTGTATTCGATGGTCAGATCATCAATGCCGAGCTCTCTCGACATGCCGTTGTCTGCCATGTAGGTGTTGATGTAGAGGTCAGCTCCTTTTTTCTTCGCAAGGGCGTAGCCACATGCATAGGCGAATAACTGGTTGCCGAAGCCGCCGGTGAGTTCTGCTATTACCTTCATTGTTGTTCCTTTCTGAAAAAAAATTTTGTGCGCCGGACGCGGGGAAACTCGATCGATAAGGATTCATGAGTGGAAGATATGGATAAAATAACGAAGACACGCTCTCGCTATGCGTCGCTCGCAGCGGTACTAAGCGTCCAGGCGCGCGTGAGAGTAATCTGGCAAGCCACTACTGTCCGGGCGCGTCTGGGCGCTAAGGACCGGCGGCTCCTCAATGTCTTCTTATATTTTATCCATATCTTCCACTCCCCGCAGGTTGTGAACGAGTTTCCCCTCTGTTGTTGGCTTGCTTTACTATTAGTTGTGTATACTAATAGTATTGTATTGATTTTATAATATTTTTTTTGCCAATACACATTTTCTTTTACAGGATGCAGATGTCTGAACATACCGAAAATCCCGGTTATGAAAAATGTGAACGTAATTATCGGGCTAAGATATTTTTATATAATAACACATATTTCCCGACTTGTCTCCTGCAGTCGTATAATTCGGCAGCCCGGGTACACTGATCTTTTGATGGATGCAGGGCTCCGGATTGATGAAGTGCTGCATATTCGTCGAGTTTTGCAGCAAGGCTCTCCGGGGTGGAGTCGAAGTAGGCTACGTTTTCCAGTGCTTTATCCCGGAATTCGGTGAGACCCGGGGCATTCGCCAAGAGAATGTGCATGCCGGTGAAGATGGCCTCTAAGGTGGCGATGCTTAAGCCCTCGTAGAGGGAGGTCATTAAGAAAACATCCGCCTCTTTTAAGTATGGCATCGGGTCGGTGCTGCCTGCGAAAGTGATCAGGTGGTCGATTCCAAGGGAGCGGGACAGTTTTTCCTCCTGCTCGCTTGCCCCCTTGCCATAACCGACATGGTAGTAATGGATCTGCTCTTTCTGCTTCATTCTGGCAATGGCATTTAAGAGGAGCTCATGGTTTTTCACAGTGCCACAGTTCCCTACCGTGACAAGGACCATCTTCCCTTCGGTGTCATGCGCCTGTTTTAGCGGCAGCTTTTCCGCTTCGTCGATATATTGAAATTTTCCATTATTGCACCAGTTGTAAATCGTCTCATCACAGTCGATCCCGAACACTTTTTTTTCATTTGCCGCAACACCGTCACTGATCGCAACAAATCTGGTGTGCAGATGCTTTTGCATGAAATGCCTTGTGAATGCCTTGATTTTCCTCTGGATCCCGGTGTGGGCGAAGGTGCTGTGGACCGTCCGCACGGTGTTCCTGCTTCCGGTCATCCTTGCGATCAGGGCATACTCGAAGGAGAGCGACTCTCTGTGGATATGCACGATATCATAGTGATGGGTTCTCATAAATTTCCAGAATGCAATGAGATGCCCGATTTTTGCTTTCTTCCCTGCTCCTTCTGTTGGCACCCATTCGATCTGGTAGCCGGTCTGTTCCAGTGTGTCAGCGAAAGGTCCCCTGATTTTTCCGGTCGCCATCACGCTGCTCTCGCATGTCTCCTCCCAGTACGGATATGCATTGCAGATCATCATCTCCGCCCCGGACGGATGCAGCTCATGTAAAATGTGCAATACTTTTATTTTATCTTTCATTTATTTTCGTTTTTCCTTTTCTGCCTTTATCGTATCCAGCATAATCTGTGCCGTTGACTGCCAGGTGAAGCGGCTCATGATCTTCTCATGCGCGGCATCTGCGATCTGACTGCGGTACGCGCGGTCTGTGCAGATTTTTCTGACCTGCTTTTTTACCTGATCCGAATTTTCACACAGGAACCCATCCACGCCGTCTTTCAAAATGTACTCAGGTCCCGGGGCACGCCTTGCCACAACCGGGCATTCATAGTACATGGCCTCTAAGATCGCCATTCCGAAGATCTCAACACGGTTTAAGTTCACCATGGCATCCGACATCCGGTAATATTTCCACACCTGGCTGTTCTCGATGCTCTCAATTCTTCGCACCGCATCCCGCAGTCCAAGTTCCTCCATCTTCTGCTCGAATTCCTGCTGCAGCTCTCCTTTTCCGATGGAGATCAGCCGGTAGGACGGATCCTCCCGATGCAGATCTGCAAAGATCTCTAACATCTCGATTGGATGCTTCTCCTCAATCAGTCTTGCAAGGAAGAGCAGTACTTTCTGATCCGGCTGCAGGTTCAGCTCAGCGCGGAGCGCTGCCACATCCTCTTCTTTGTATTCCGCATGGACTGCTGCAAGGTCGAGACAGCACGGTGCCACCACAACATGGGAAATCTGTTCTGCCTCCATCTGTTCCTTCACATGCGGCGTCTTCGCCATAACAGTCATATCCCGGTACAGACGGATATTCGGAATCATCAGGTCTAACAGTTTCTGTTTGATTTTGCTGGTATTGTGGCTTCCGAGCGCACCTACATATGGCAGGCAGACGACATTCTGCTCCCTGCACACTTTCCGGACGCGCTTGAAATTCATCTGGTTATCTGAAAAACAGATCACGCCATCCACATCCGGCGTGATAAAATCACACGGATGCATGGAATGAAATCCGAATGCCCTGCTGTGCAGATAATGCATGTGGAAGTTGTCCGCAAATTCCACAGTCTCATCCTCATCCCCTGTGATAAAGCTGTAGAGATCTACGGTGTGTCCCATATCGGCAAGCGCCCTTCCAAGCCCCATATCCTGTGTATTATAAAAAATGCGATGGCTCTGATCTGTCATCCCCAGTGCGATAATCTGTATTTTCATCCAATCCTTCTTTCTTTTCCTGTCTCATGTTTTCCGTCCGCAGTTCCTGCATGGTATCTGTGCACCGTTTTTTCCCGGATTTACATGATCTTATGGTAAATCTCTTCCAGAATCTGGTAATTGTCCTCCGGCTTTAAGCGCTTCTCATAAAATGTCTTTGCATTCTGCTTCATTTTCGCGATATCCATCGTGTTATATTTCAGAATTTTAGCCGCGAGGTCGTCCGGGGAATCGTAGACGAACTTGATTCCGGTCACGCCCTCCTCCACCATGTTCGCGAGGTTGCCGACATTTCCGGCAATCACCGGAACCGCATTCGAATATGCCTCCGCAATCGTCATGGCAAACGCTTCATAACACTGGGATGCCATAATGACCGCCTTCGCACCGCGGTACTTTTCCTGCACCTTCGCCTTGTCTAAGTACCCTGCGAACTTCACGTTGCTCATATTGTGATCCATAATATAGGCTTTCATTTCCGCCATCATTGGACCATCTCCCGCCACGATCAGCTTCTGATCCGGGATTTTTTCGAATGCCTTCACAACCACATCAATGCCTTTTAGCGCTTCCACACGTCCGACTACAAGGAAGTAATCGCCCGCCTTTTGCACTTCCCCGGAGATTCCTTCCTGGAAGGTAAAGTTCGGCTTGATATAGACCTTCTTCATATCTACGATCTGTTTTCCACCCTCGTTTAAGCGGCTTAACTTCTCCCGGTTGAACTCTGTCAGGCAGATGAAGTTCACCTTCCGGTAAGTGCCGAGCATCCGGTGAATTTTCAAGATTGCCGCACTCACAAACGTCTGCGCCTTGCTGCCGCGGTAACAGCCGTATTTTAAGGAGCACTGCAAGCCCTTCTCAGAACATTCCTCACAAATTCTGTCTCCCCGGAAATAAGAACCTGCCGGACAGAGCATCCGGAAATTGTGTAAAGTCTGTACAACCGGAACATGGCAGTGAAACGCCGCATAGAATACAGACGGGCTCACCACCATCAGTGTGTTGTGTACATGCACAATGTCTATTTTATTTTCCCGGATGAGCTTCTTCACCTCCCGGTACGTTTTGAAAGAATACACTGCCGTAAACGGGATCAGAAGCTTCTGGAACGCATTCATCGTCTTCAGCTCATCATTGTTCCTGCTGTAGGAAAACACTTCGTTGCCGTTCATCTCGAGCAGCTTCTTCTCGTTGGCGACAACGACATCCTCCCCGCCCGGAATCTGATAGGCATTGTGAACCTGTAAAATTCTCAGTTTCTTTTCCATTTATACTCTGTTCTCCCTTATCTGATACTCTTTGTAAACGAGGTTTGCCGTCAGCAGAATGAACGGATTTAAGATCGGGTTCATCGGTGACTGCTCTAATACGGCATAGATCGCGAAGATCGTGAAAAATATGATCTCCCGGTAGTTTTTCTCCCGGTACAGCTTCCACTGGCTTTTTGTTGCCCAGTAAACAAACAGCAGGGTGATCACCGCACCGCAGCTGATAAATAAATACATATATAAATTGTCGATCGTCGTATAATTCATATCCCAGAAGATATTCACCGTCTTCGGGAAAAGCGTTGTGCCAAATGCCCGGTAATAATTGTTCGTGATCTCAATACGTCCGCTTAACATCCGGTTGATCTTAAACAGGATCGGGTTCGTGATCTGATAAATCAGCATGAAAAAGAGGCTGATCCCGAACACTCCCGCCGTCACAAACGACATCAGACCGAAATATTTCTTATAACTCCACACTTTGTCAAGTGCGATAAGAAGCCACATCAGGAAAAAGACAATAAATCCGGTTCTGCAGTAAGTCGCGCGGAAAGCGAGCACGCACACTGCCGTACTCACAAGGAAATACTTCAAATTCAGCCTGTCATACTCGATATACAGCACGATCGCAATCGTGACAAAAATCATATAATAAGCCGCATTAGACTTAATATAACCGAATCCGTAAACGGCATAGGAGCTGAAATCCGTGCCGATCGCCTCGTTCGCCTGCATGTCAAAAAGCCCGACACATGAGAGCAGGATCATAAAGAGGATCCCGACGATCCTGATCCCGACCGTTGCCTTCATCAGAAGGTCAAACCGCACATTCTTAAGTCCCCACAGGGAGAGTGTGATAAAGAGCACATTCTTCTCCCCGACTCTCAGCCAGCAGATCGCACTGATCGCAAGCATCAGATACAGGATCACAAATTCCCGCATCGTGTACTTTGTCGTGCATACTTTGATGCCAAGGCAGCCGAGTGCAAGCACGAATGCAATCTTGAAAAACATTTCATAGCTGACATAGCCGAACGCCTTGATCACAACCATGATCCCGTAGTACACGCAAAAGCTGATCGTTCCAAACAATTCAAGCCACTCTGTATTCTGTTTTAAGTCTGTCATTTTTTTCTGAATCGCATTCATTCCCTGTTACTCCAAACTGTAAATCAGATACCGATCCGCACTCGCTGCCAGCACGAACCCATATGCTTCCATGTCATCCGGCAGCGGAACCGCTTCCGGGTTAAATACAATGTAATGGCATCCATACGCCTTCGCCTGGTCATGGATTGCCTGATAATCCCGGTTCTCCTCGTGGAGCAGCTGATACAGTTCCAGCTGTTCCGCTGTAGGATTATTCATAAAGCCCCAGATATTACGCCCGTAAAACAGACTAATATGGGAGGTGTACTGTCTGATAGAGCAGACCAGCTCATCCGGCACGATCACCATGCTGTCCCCGCCGTTTGTCAGGGTAAGGATCTCATCGGAGACATCAATCGCAACCTGCGGGATCTGGTAATCATTCTCCGGTTTGCAATAAGTCTCCCCGTTGAAGAAGAAAAATCCGGTCTTCGCAATCACAATACAGAGCACTCCGACTGCCACCAGACGAAGGAACCTTTTTGAGATCAGTCCGACTGCATCGGTCAGCACAAGAGCGATCGTTGCCACAACCGGAAGGATCCAGAACAGTCTCCAGTAGACACCGCTCATAAAATGTTCCCCGATCACCTTGTATACAACCGGGTTAAACAGAAAAACCATTGCAACCGCACAAAAGGTGAACAGCTTCCTTCTTTCCTTCCCCCTGATGAGGCAGACGATCAAGGCAGCGCAAAAGCACACCCACACCAGCCATCCGCTCCCGATAAAGGAGTTAAAATTTTCTATCACTTTCATCCAGGCTTCTCTCATCTTCTACCTCAGAAATATACTTTTAATAATTGCCAGAAAAACAGGTAACAGAGCAGCCATATGGCACTTGGAATGGCCGTGCACCAGATTTTTACGGTTTTTCCCACACCGCCCCGGTGTATCAGGTTCACAACACCTCCGACTGCGATCACAACCGGAACCGTTGTGATTCCAATCCCGGACGCTAAGCACGCGGCACAGGCTGCCACTGCGGTCAGTGCATACCATACCTGCTTTTCCTCTTTTTCTAACAGCTCACAGATCAGGTAAAAAGCTGCCGGCAGCAACAGTGCCGCCACCAGTGCTTTTCCCTGCCAGATGCGAAGCAGCATTACCGCAGAAACGGTATGTGTGGAGCTGTATCCATAAATGTGCAAAGCACTCACCAGAATCAGGAAAATAGCCGTCTTTTCTATGTCTTTTTCAAAAAACAAAAGTCCCATCAGGGCATATACCACATAACAGAGCGGGATCAGAAACAACGGGAGATATTTGTGTGACAGAATCGCCGGAGCGACCCCGCTTGCCTTGCTCACATATGCCACAAACATCGTCCACGGCGATGTCATATCCTTGCGGACCTCCCCCATATCCCAGTAGGAAATCTTCCCATTCACCGGATTATAGGTGTACATCATTCCCTGCTCCACCGCCATGACTTCCTCTGTCACAAATCTTGAATCATCGTCATCGATATGCTGATAATTACTCATCAGACCAGCCTGGCCGCCGATCAGAAGAACCGCTCCCATGATAAAAAGCCCTGTGACAGCACTCAGTGCTTCGGGCTTTTCCCATACAAGGGAGCGGTATTTTCCAACAAAAAGAACCACCGCTAATATGCACAGTACCAATAACAGCACCGTGTAGCACCTGAAGAAAAGTGTAAATGACATTCTCCGAAGCACCATTGGAACAAGCAGAACCTGCGCTGCTGCCATCATCGTCAGAAATCCTGTCAGCCACGAAAATGCGATATATTTGATTTTCCGGTTCACACCTGCCGCATTTGCCCACATTGTCCCGATCAGGACCGGGACGATCACGAGAAGCTGTATCAGCAGGATCAGGCTCTTAATTTCCATATACAACGACTCCATCTACTCTGACTGCATTGTTGTCAAGTGTTGTCTCGATCTCATACAAATCTGTTCCCGTGATCTCGGTGCGCCTGCATCCAACTACGGTTCTGTCACAGAGCTGTGCCACTGCATAGGCATCCGCACACCCTTTCAGATCCGGTGCATTCACGATCACGCGGTCGTATTCCTCCTCTTTCTTTGCAAGGAACGTGGCAAGTGTCTTTGATGCCATCAGCTCTTTTCCGTTCTCTGCTAAGACACAGCGGCTGATCACAGACACGCCATCCTCCAGCACAGATGCCTTCACAGCATCCTCCTTTGCCGCTCCTGCGAGATAACGGCTGAATCCGTCATCCGCTCCCGCTGCATCTGCTGCGAGGTCTACTAACAGTGTCTTATATTCCATCTTTGCATATACTTTTGCAAGATCATATGCCCCATCCGCATGCTTTGCCCCAAACGGCAGGTAAGCGATACTCTCACGCTCTTTCTTCTCTTTGTCCAGATAGAAAAACGCTTTTTTGAATGCATCCTCTCTGTCTTTCTTATGAACGAACGCGATCACTGGTGCCTTCATCTTCTGCTCAATCTCTTTTGCGGTCTTAGAAACCGTTCCGACCAGATAGATCCCCGATACCACAAGTACTCCTAACAGCAGTCCCAGGAAAATGCCCGCCAGTGCCCCTTTTACGGTCGCTGCCACAAGGTCTTTCGTTGTCGTGGCAGTATCTGCGGATGCCTGCGTATAAGTCGTGGTATACGGCTCACTTAAAATGGTCACTGCATCTGTCCCAAGATAATTGTCATACATCTTCTTCTGGCTGTCTAACAGCTCCTGCATCAGCGCAATTGCATCGGCATCTGTCTCCACTGTCACATCCCCGTAAGTTTCCGGGTATGCAATATAGAGATTTAATACGCTTGTCACGATGCTGTTGCTGTAACCGAACATTTTCACATATTCCTGATAGGTCATCGTATGTCCACTATCTTCTAAGAACGACTCATAAGCACCGTTGCTTAAGGCGATCTGCTGCAGATCGTACATACGCTCTGTGATACTTGCATCATTGTACTGGCTGATGAAAAAGGCTCCGTTTGCCTGCTGCAGCTCTTCGTAATAAACGACACTCGGCTGTGTGTTCTTGTATCCGTATGCCCCGGCAACAAGTCCAACCGCAAGCGCACAGATCAGTAATACTACCCAGTGTTTCAAATTATATTTTGCGATCTCAAGGAGGCTGTACTCCTCTTCGTATTTTCTGTTTTCCATAAGCTGGCTATCCTTTCTGCTTCCATCCATTTCTTATTTTCCGGTATGTTTGAACACTGCCCCGACGGTCTTAAGAAGAATCTTGACATCCAGGCTTAATGACCAGTTGTCAATATACTCCAGGTCAAGCTTCACAACATCCTCAAAATCTTCGATGTCATTGCGCCCGCTGACCTGCCAGAGTCCTGTGATGCCCGGCTTTGCACTGAGTCTTCTCTTATGATAAGACTTGTACTGCACAAACTCGTCAAGTGTTGGCGGTCTTGTTCCTACCAGGCTCATGTCACCTTTTAACACATTGAAAAACTGTGGAAATTCGTCGATGCTCGTCTTGCGGATGAACTTTCCGACCTTCGTCACCCTCGGGTCATTTTCCATCTTGAACATCAGTCCGTCCATCTCGTTCTGCTTCATGAGTTCCGCTTTTCTCGCCTCCGCATCCACATACATCGAGCGGAACTTATACATATAGAAATATCTTCCATTCCTGCCGACACGCTTCTGTTTGAAAATGAGTGGTCCCGGTGATTCGATCAGAAGCGGCGGTGCGATGATGATGCCGATGATCACAGTGAAGACGATGCCTACCAGGCTTCCCACAATGTCCATCAGGCGCTTCATCAGTATTTTTCTGTAATCGTAATAATTATTATAGAAGGAAATGACCGGGATATCTCCCATGGAATCCAGCGCCACATTGAAATCTTTGAAACGGTTTAAGATCTCCACGGTCAGGTGGACTCTTGCACCCATGTTTTCAAATTCCATGACGACGTTATAAAGAGATTCCCCTGTATCATAAGGTACACTGATAAATATCTCATCCACGATCTGTTTTCTCGCATATTCTAACATATCATCGTATCCGGCAACAACCGGCACTCCACAGATCTCTTTTCCAATCAGATAATCATCCACAATGATAATTCCCGTAATGCGCTTCGTCCATTCCCGTTCCTTTGCAACGGATCTCAAAATATCCTCCGCGCGGTCCACGGTTGTTAAAAGTAACATCTGGCTTGTCGATGCCTTATTCTTATATACGGACAGCAGATACTTCTTCAGTAACAGATGTGCCGCATACATGAGGCAGACATTCACCAGTACAGTCGCAAAGGAAATGCCTCGCGACATCGGCGATGTCTCATGTCTGGCAAACTCAATCATGGAGATGATCGCTGCAAGCAGGACGTTCATCTTCACGACCGCCTTAAGCTCCTCTAATTTGCCTCGCTGCATATATTTCTCATTGTAGTTAAAGAACACAACAATGACTGCATATGCCACGATCAGGATTCCGAAGTCACCGGACAGCTCTGCAAGCATTCTCGCAAAGGATACACCCCTGTATAACTGATACCAGAACAGTCCGGCTAAAAAGTAGCTGGCAATCATACAGATGGTATCGAGTGCCAGTAATATTAAATTCTGTATTTTATCTTTCTGCTGATACACTTATCTGCTTTCCTTTCCCTTTATTTGAATGCCAGCGTATAATCTGCCCCATCTCTGTCAAAGTTGCTGCTGTAATATCCGTCTTCCACTGCCATGCTTCCATAGTTCTTCCGGAATGCCTCATCCGTAATATTCACCTGCTGCGGTGCAAAGCGGTCATCCGCGAGTTCTAATGATACAAACGGTGTGAAAAGAACCTCTTTTCCTCTCTTTCTCACCTTCAGGCAGAACTCAAGCGCCGCCTCATTGATGCCATAGCTTTCATTCAGTCCGCCAAGCTCCTCATAAAGGCGCTTCTCTGTCATCATTCCCGCAAATGCCACGGCTCCGATCTCCTGCTGGATAATCGTCCTGCTGAAGTATCCGACGCTGTCCCTGTCGTTTCCGACAAACAGGCTTCCAGCGGTTGCCCGAAGCCCTATCGCCATCCCGGCGGACAGCACATGTCCGTTCTCTCCGAGCAGCTTCGGTCCGACGATGCCGATCTTCTCACGCACCGCATTCGCAGCCATGACTGTCAGCCAGTCCTCTCTGTCCACACCCGTGCCCTCCGGCAAAAAGATCAGGTATTCTCCCTTGGCACGCCCTGCCGCTTCCCGGATTGCAGCCGTTGTCTCCTGCTCTCCGTACTCTACAATCTCTAATCTGTCGTAGGCAGTTGCCGCAAGAAGGCTTTCGATCTTTTCCCTCTTTGATGTGATCACAGAAATAAGTGGCTTCTCCTCAAGCGGATAGTAAACCTCATACATGCCATAATATTTCCCCATATGGACGCTCGCCTTCTCCTGCCCATGTGCAGCAAGGTCGAGCTCTAACGCCCGCTTGCCCGCCTCATAGCAGTAAAGCTTGCTCTCCGGGTTCAACGCTGTGGAATCCGGGTGGCATCTCCAGTGGTATAACACCTTCGGGATGTGTGTCACTTTCGGACTCTTTGCGATACATCGCAATATAAAATCATAATCCTGCGATCCGTCGCAGGAGCTGTCAAAATGCCCTGCTTCCTCCACAATCTGCCGTTCCACTACAAAGAAATGACAAATGTAATTACAGCACTGCATATAATCCAGGTTGTAATCCGGTTTAAAATGCGGATCAAAATATTCCCGCAGATCTAACGATACCTTGTCTTCATCGGAATAGAGAAGCTTCGCGTCCTCCTCATTGATCCGCTTCACATTCTCGTAAAGGGCATCCGGCTCTAACAGGTCATCGTGGTCTAACAGCCCAATGTACTCGCCCTTTGCAAACGCAAGCGCTGCGTTCGTGTTACCGGAAATTCCATAATTGCCGTCTAAAATCTCATAGCGCACGCGCGGATCTTTCGTGGCATATTCCTCTAAAATACCACGGATGCTGTCATTTAAACTGCCATCCGCAATGCAAAGCTCCCAGTTTCCATAAGACTGTGCCTGTACAGACTCAATCATCTCGCGTAAGAACTTCTCCGGCGTGCGGTAAGCCGGCACGATAATGCTGATTAACGGTTCCTTCTCAAAATGGGTCTGACTCTGCCGTTTCAGTTCTTTTTCATCCGGAACCTGATAAGTTCTCCATACCGGATATGGAACCTGTTTTTTATTGAAACGCTGCTTCCTTATTCCACGCAATGCCCGGATCCCTTCTGTTTTCAGGTAATACCAGTCATCTGCAGCGATTTTGTCGTCTTTTCTGCGCTTTGCCGTCTCCGCATCCGGATATCTTCTCCGGTATTCGCGGAAACTCCGCTCCAGATCTTCCGTTGTCACCCGGTGCACGACCTCATAGCCGTCCACCGAGAAGATCATGCGGTAACTCGTCTCCTCATTGGTCAGCCAGGTATAATTAAATCCCCAGTCTGTTCCCTTCTGATTTGTAATCTTCAACGCCTGTGCCACATCGCCCCTCGCATTCCTGCTGAATGCAGCGTCGATTGGTTCTTTTCTCTCATTTTCCAGCCGGATATTGACCGGAAGATATGCCCCTGTCTTTGTGACCGCGAAAGCCCATCCTCCACAGACGGCCTTGCCGAGCTGATACTCAATGCGGTCGATATGGTACTGAATCTTCTTAATCATATTGCCTTTTTTTCCTTTACTGCCAGCTGTAAGCTGTCGTAATTCGATCTCACCGCGGATCTGTTCCACCTCGTTTAAGGTGATCCGCTTTGTCCCGGTTTTTAAATACATATCCCGGACCGGAAAAACATCCCCGCTGATATATGCCTGAAAATGCTTTTCCATCTGCTCATATGCCTTCACTTCCTGCTCTGTAAAGCCTGCCATCTCATACAGATGTCCGAGCTCTAATGCCTTGCACTGCCTGATTCTGTGGTGTGCAAAGAACAGGGAACGGTATATGACAAAGTTCTTCGGAATCGGGAAATCATACGACCATTCGTAGTCAATGATCTGCCATTTTCCGTCTTCTATGATAATGTTGGCAAAAATAAGGTCGATGTCGCTCACCTTCGCACAGGTCAGTGTCTCCGGCAGCTCTGTTTTACCAAAAATCACCTCAAATTCCGGTGTCGGCACAAACTTCACTTCGCCGCCATCTTCCCGGATCCAGTTCATATACTCCCGGATATACCCGGTCAGTACATCTTCCCGCTGCTCATTCGCTGCGGTCTCCATCAGTTCCTGTAACGTCACTCCGGTCAGAAACGGGGACTCTGCGCAGCCGTCTTTCCAGATACTTTCGCAGAAGGAGACCTTCGGATTGCAGAACACTTCCGAAAGCTCGCCGTACATCCGCACAATGCGGGCAATATTCTCTTTTCCCTCCGGAAGGAGCGCATACTTTCGCACCCGCCTTGTTCCGTCTTCCTCCTGCACGATATCCGTGCGGATCTGAAGTTCTCTTCTTCTCTCATTGGAATATTTGGAAAAAATCGTCTTCGCCACTTACTTCTCCCCTCTCTTACGGGCAGCAATCAGGAAAGAATTCGAAAATTCCGGGAACAGTCCCTCCCCGATCAGCGTATTGTATGCCGCGGTCTCCTGAAAGAGGACGTAGCGGTCTCTGTCTGCATTTCTCGCGTTGTCGTTTAACTCTCCTTTTTTCGGGAGATACGCATCGGAATAGATCTCCATTGGAAACTTATAGTCCGGATACGGATAGTAAACCTCTTCCACTTCCATTCCGGCTGCTTCTAAGAGGGTAAGGTATTCTTTTCTTGTGAACGTCCGGTAACCGTCCCTTCCGGCATAATTCTGGATTCCGCTGAAATAATCCCCGTAATGGTCGTCCTGGCATCCTGCGAGATATTTTAATCCCAGTCTGTTATGCTCTATCAGGACAAGCGTTCCGTTCGGTTTCAAATGTTCCCCGATCCGTTCTAACAGCTCTTTATATGCCTGCTCTCCCTGCGTCCGGAGCATTTCCTTCGCATAGCCTAATACACCGGTCAGAATGATCCAATCATAAGACCCCAGCTTTCTCTCCTGCTCCTTAAAGTTTCCGGCGTACACGGTGCGTTCTTTTTCTTCTGCTTCCGGCACCTCTTTTTTCAGGCGGTATTCTAACAGCTCTTTCTGCAGCGTCGTATCCGTCAGGCAGGTAAGGCTTCCTGCTTTTTGGAGAAGCACAGAGGATAATGCCCCACACTCTGCATTCACCTCACAGACAGCATCCGTACTTTCAATCGGAAGCCATTCAATAACGTTCGCACGTACATCGGCCAGATGGTATAAAACTGCATAGTCTGCCCGCTCCTCGATCACTCTGCCATATTCTGTTTTGTCATACGTCTTTATGATCTCATAAATTGCAGAAACGGTACCTTCCTGTGCGATCGCTGTTCCAATCTCTTCCTTCATGCTGCTTCTCCGTTTTTTATTATTACATCTGTATTATTCTTTATACGCAGATTCTCTGTCTTTTGGTCTACTGCACACGCTCCACAGTCACCTGGGAATTCATATCGTAGAATCCGACTGTGTTCTTATCAGAAACAACTGTGATGCCACAGACATCATACAGCCTGTGGTAAGCGGTAAAGCTTCCCGCCGCATATCCGGTACAGCTGATTGACAGCAGATATTCCCCGCCCTGCAGATCCATATTCTGCTCGAATGTTGCCACATAGACTTCGCCCGGCTTTGCTGTTCCGATGTCCACTTTCTCGTACATCGTGTTCGTTCCCGTTACCGCGGTTCCCTGAATGTTCTTAAATGTCAGAGTAAAAATCGGGTTCTGGATCTCCTGATGAAACAGCACCTTGGACTTGACCGCGAAGGAGGTTCCCTTCTCAATACAACTTGTGTAAGCACCGTTTTCATCCACAATGGCAAAATCGATAATCTCCGCTGCACCGGTTCCGTATTCATCCACATCCGGGTTCAGCTTATAGTTTGATTTCCAGAGTGCTTCTTTTTTTGTTCCGTCCGCTCCCTGTAAAATCTTTCCATCCTGCCCGCTTGTCGTCTGGTTTAAGAGCACACGCTTATAAAGGCCGATCATCTCCTTCGGCGCTCCCTCTGCCATCTTGTCCCCTTTATTCAAAAGGACCACCCTGTCACAATATTTGGAGATGCTCGAGAGGTCATGGCTGACGAAAATAATCGTCTTGCCCTGCTCCTTGAACTCTTCAAACTTCTTATAACACTTCGACTGGAAAAATACATCTCCTACAGACAGTGCCTCATCGACAATGAGGATCTCCGGGTCGATATTGATTGCAACCGCGAAGGCAAGCCGGACAAACATACCGCTCGAATAAGTCTTGCACGGCTGGTTCACGAAGTCCCCGATATCTGCAAACTTTAAGATATCATCGAGACGCTCATCAATCTCCTCTTTTGTGAAACCGATCATCATGCCGTTCAGATACACATTTTCGATTCCGGTATATTCCATATTAAAGCCCGCGCCAAGCTCCAGCAGCGCGGAGATTCTTCCATCGATCGTCACTTCACCCTCTGTCGGGTTTAAGACGCCTGTAATAATTTTCAAAATGGTAGATTTACCGGAGCCGTTTGTTCCGATAATTCCGATGGTCTCCCCCTTCTTCACTTCGAAGGAGACTTTATTCAATGCCCAGTGTTCTCTGTATTTTTTCTTTCTGGTGAGCCCTAAAGATTCCTTCAGGCGGTCCATCGGCCTGTCGTACAGCTTGTACATCTTGCTGACCTGATCCACCTTAATCGCTATCTTATTATCCATGTCATGACCTTTCTGTTGCATTCTGAATTCTGTTGCGCCTGCATGTCCCTACAGAACATCTGCAAAATGGACGCGGAGTCTTTTAAAGATTCCGATTCCGACGAACAGCAGTACCAGTGTGAGCGCCCAGAAATAGACCGTCATTCCCGGATGTTCCCAGAATCCGATCTTATTGATCAGCGCATCCCTATATCCGTTCACGATGTAGTACATCGGGTTCAGCTTCAGAATTGCAACCGCCCACCGCGGAATCTTCACCATCGTGTTAATATCCCACATGATCGGGGTCACCCAGACTCCGACCTGCAGCATAATGCCCACTACCTGGCTTAAATCACGGAAAAATACAACCACAGCACTTGTCGCATAGACAAGCCCTGCCACTAACAGCACCATACAGAAACTATAATAAAGCACCTGTAAGGTATACAGATCCGGTGTATATCCCATCAGGGAAAATAATACAATCGTAAATGCCACGAAAAACAGATGGGTAAAAAGTGCAGAGAGCAGCTTCACCACCGGGAGCGTCTCAATCTTGAACACCACCTTCTTTACGAGATAGGCATACTCCACAAGCACATTCGTTCCACCGTTCCATGCTTCCTGGAAATAAAACCATGGAATCAGTCCTGCCATCAACCAGATGACAAATGGTACTTCTGCCCCGGTCCTAAGGTCGCTCGCCTTGGAGTTTAAGCCGACCTCGAAAACGAACCAGTACACAAGCACGGTCACAACCGGCTGGATGAATGCCCAGATAATGCCGAGATACGAACCCGCAAATTTTTTCTTATAATCGTTTTTTGCCAGATTTAAGATCAGCTTTCTGTTTTCAAGCAGAACGGATGGCAAACATGTTTTTTTCTTCTTTTCTGTCATAACTTCTAACTTTCTGTCTGTGACTGTTTATTTGGAGATGCCGCGTTTTTCCATGTACTCTGCGATGCCGCCCCATACTTTATCCTTGTCAGATAAAATAAGTTCTTCCTCTGTCATTCCTTCCGGCATTGGCCATTCCACACCAATCTGTGGGTCTTTCCATAACAGTCCACCTTCGTCGTTTGGATGATAGAAATCTGTTACCTTGTAGCAGAACTCTGCGTAATCAGATAATACAATAAAGCCGTGTGCGAATCCCTTCGGGATAAAGAACTGCTTCTTATTCTCTGCGGAGAGTGTAACACCAAACCATTTTCCAAATGTCTCAGATCCTTCCCTCAAGTCCACAGCCACGTCGAATACCTCTCCGTTGACCACGCGGACCAGCTTGTCCTGTGGAAAATTGATCTGGAAATGAAGTCCCCTTAACACACCTTTCTTGGATGCAGACTGGTTATCCTGTACAAATTCACAGTCAATGCCTGCTTCCTTGAAATCGTTGTAGTTATAGGTCTCCATAAAGTATCCTCTCGCATCCCCGAATACGGTTGGCTCGATCACTTTTAATCCTGCAATTCCATTACAATTGTCTGTCACTTTAATTTTTCCCATTTTTCTTTCCTCTTTTCTTTTTCTTTGCTCTGTTTTTTGAATATATAAAACGCAACAATAGAATGCACGCTTCCACGGACATTCTATCTGCATTGCTTCTTTCTTTTTTATTTTCCAAGAAGGATCCTGATATACGGTGTGAAACCATGGAGCAGTGCCTGCGTCAGACCGAAGTTCTTCCTTAAGAAATAAAACCACGGTGCAAACGGTGCTCCTTTGATGCTCTCCTTCTTTTTCAGGCGTTCCCTTCTTGTGAGTGAGGTGTCAGTCCATCCACCCTTCGGATCATTGTCCGGACATACCCCGGCATAGAAGCTGTATACATAAACCGGTATCCCCAGACGTTTCATCGAAAGTCCGTAGTCAAAATCCGCCAGCGAATGTATATAATGTTCATCGAAATTCGGTACTTTCCGGAAGATCTCCTGTGGCATAAGCAGACAGTTCATGTTGAAAGAATCACAGGATAAATCTGCATCCTGCGGCTTCACCTCGTCATAGTGGATGCCTTTCTGATAACGGATCCCTCCATATGAAAAGTTCCCCGCCTCATCGCACATCGGTCCTACCAGAACACAGTCATTCCGGTAAGGCTTCTCTCCTGTCTGTATCGCTCCGACCATCTCTGTAATGACCTGCGGTCTGAAATCCACATCATCATTGACCAGCAGATAATAATCTGTCTTCGTATGCTCCTTCGCATACGCGATTCCCCTGCGCATGCCTCCTGCCCAGAACAGACTTCCGGTTCCGCTAAGCAGTGTCAGGTCAGTCCCCTCCTGCTTCAACGCTTCCAATGCCTCCCTTGTCCCGTCTGTGCTGTTGTCATCCACAATCACATAGGAAAACGAAAGCTGCTTATTCCCTTCTGAAAGACTTCTGATGCACTGCAGGGTCTTCTCTTTTCGGTTAAAGCAGGTAAATATCACGGTGATCGTTGTCATACTTCCTCTCCTTTGTCCTTCATTTCCAGAAAAAGGAACTTCAGATTCGTCCTGAAATAGCGCTTATACAGACGGATTGGATCCTGCATCAGACGGTACAGCCACTCCAGGCTCATCCTCTGCATCCATTCCGGTGCCCGCTTCAGCAATCCCGCATGGTAGGAAAACCCTGCCCCTACTCCGATCATCACGCCCGGAAACATCCCCTGATGTTCATACATCCAGTTTTCCTGCTTAGGAGCGCCAAGACCGACCCAGATAATATCTGCACCACTCTCGCGGATTGCTTTCACATGCTCCGCCTTTTCCTCCTCGGTGAGCTTTCTGTACGGCGGGGAAATCATGCCCGCGATCTGAATAGATGGGTACTCCCTCTGTAAGTTCTCCCGCAGGATATCTAAGGTCTCCTGTTTGTCCCCATAAAAGAAATGCTTCAGTCCATCATCCCTTGCAAACAGTTTCCCCATCAGATCCGGTCCTGTTACACGCTCCGCCTCCTGGAATCCTCTTCTTCTGCTCACGATTGACAGTGGTCTTCCATCCGGAAGTGCCAGCGCTGCCGAATTCTGTACCTTACGGTACTGTGGATCCTCATAAGACATGACCGTTGTATGCACGTTGGAGACACAGATATATTTACCGCTCAGTTCTTGCCGGTTTTCTTCGATATACCGAACCGTTTCTTCCATATTCGTAACCGCAATATTCACCCCTAGAATTCTGCACGTTTTGATTGTTTTCATATTTCTGTCATCTTTCCTGCTCATTTTAGAATTTCTATTCGCCAAGCCCGCTCTCGATCGCCCCGATCATAACCGCGAGCGCTTTCTCCTCGTCCTCCCCTTCGCAGATCATCTCGATCTCATCGCCGGATTTGATGCAGGCGCCAAGGACACTTAACACGCTCTTCGCATTCGCAACATTATTGCGGTAGCGGAACGTAATGTGCGACTTGAACTGCATCGCCTCTTTGCATAAGATGCCTGCCGGTCTTAAGTGCAGACCTGTCGGATTCTTAATAACTACTTTCTGGCTTACCATGTTGTATATCCTCCAATTTCCCCATTATTTTACTGTCTTGCTGTTCTCCCCGCAGTCTGTTCCTCCTCAGACTGGTTACTGCCTGCTGCACTGTCGGTTTCTGCGTCCTGGGTACGCCCCTCCTCCACCGTCACTGCCGCATAAGTCTCTGTATAGCTGTACGCATCCGAATCCATCTCAAACTGAACTGGAATGTTATGTGCCCCTGTTTTCACACCGGTCAGGTCAATCGTCCCCGTAATCGTATTCTCATCCAGTGTTTCTAATACACTGCCTCTCCCTGTTACCGTAAGTGCAACCGAATCCGTGTCAAAAATGAGCTTATAATCAGAGTCTAACCCGATCGCCTGGATATTGTCAGTCGGTATCTGTAAAATCTTTGTCCGGATCGCTTCTACCTGGACAGTGACATCAATCTTTGCCTCCGAACTGATCACAAGGGATGTTCCCTGTGGAAGATATGTAGAAATATCTACCGTCTTCTCGATGTTCGACGTTGCCCCTGTCATATCAAGTACTTCTTCCGGGATGGTAATCCGGTTGATCGTATTAAGCACAGCGGCTTCTCCCTTGATTCTTACCGTCTGCGGACTGTACGTAATGTCACCGATCTCATACCCTTCGGCAACATCGCCGGTTGTGGTAAATTCAAGCTCCACATCCTTCGTGTTCAGAATCTGTGCGCTGATATTGACCGTATTCACACTCATCGTCAGCTTCGTTGTATCGACCACATTGCCCTGCGCGTCATAGCAGACCGGTGTCACGCGGTCGGTGATATCCTCAGACATTCCATCCACGTTAATGGTTGCGATCACTGTGTCGATCTCATTGACAACCGATGCCGGTCCTGAAACCTTCATGACGTTGGCGTCCGTAATCTCCACATTTCCAAGTGCACATCCACTTGCCACTGTACCGGATGTATTGGTCTTGATCGGGTACTGCTTGGAAGCTAACGTCTCTAATTCAAGCTCTAAATAAAGCTGCTTGTTGGTAATGCTGATATCATTATTATTCCGGTTGGATGTCACGGTAACCGGCACCCGGTAAGTTCCGGTAATCTCATTGTATTCGATCTTCTGTGCGTCTGCCGTTGCGGTAAAGTTCGAGTTCGACAGCTTATCCTGAATGGAACGCTTCGCCTGCACATAAAAAGTAATCGTATTGTTACCATCTAAATAGTCTGCCCATTTATTCATGGAAGAAATATATGACTTATTCTCAAGGGAGACGCTTGTCGTATAAGTTCTGGTCTGCTGTGGGTCGTCAATGTTCACTACCACGATCCAGAGTATAACAGAAAATATGACTGCCAGAACCTTAAGGCCAAAATTATTCATTACTTTCTTTCCGATTCTTTGCAGCATCTTTCAGCCTCCTTCCCCATGATTTAATTGTCGAATTATCCTGCTCCCGCTTCTGAATAAAGGTAAGCTTGTTCTTTAAGAACTCCGCATCTACGTTCCGGTACAGTTCCCCGCCCATTGCGATGGATACCTTTCCGGTCTCCTCGGATACTACAATCGTAAGTGAATCGCTCACCTCACTGATCCCGACTGCCGCACGGTGTCTCGTTCCGAGATCCTTGCTGATATCAAGGGAATCCGTCAGTGGCAGATAACAGGTTGCAGACACTACCCTGTCTCCGCGCACAATTACCGCACCGTCATGGAGCGGTGTGTTTTTTTCAAAAATATTGATCAAAAGCTGGCTGGTCAGAATACCATCCACATCAATTCCGGTGCGTTCATACTCTGTCAGGACGATCTCATCCTCCACAACGATCAACGCTCCTGTCTTGACCTTGCCCATCTCATAGCTTGCCTTTACAAGCTCTGTAATCGTCTTGTCTGAGAACTTCTCCGTCGTATTCTTTCCGAATTCAAAACTGAACAGGTTCGTAAGGATATTTCTGCGTCCGATATTTTCCAGCGCCTTACGCATCTCCGGCTGGAAAATGACAACCACCGCCGTGATCGCCACACTGAACAGCTTATCTGCGATCCAGACGATCGTGTTCATCTCGAAGACAATCGCAAGAAGCACAAATGCAAGAATGACCAGGATACCTCGCAACAGCATCCATGCCCTCGTATCCTTAATCCACACGAGCATATAATAAACCAGCACCGATATGATAATGATCTCAATCACGTCGGTCACTGATATCTGAAGTGTCAGGTATGACACTGCCTTTTCAAAATAACTTTGCAGGATAATTCCTATATTTTGCACCTACTCCACTTCCTTCCTGACACTTTTCTAGTCCAGGAGATTCTCATCTATCTCCATCTCTTCCGCAAACTTCTTCTTATTCAGGCGTTCTCTTTCACCCTTCCCGTTAAAGCGCTTAATCTGCTTGTCTTTCTCGGTTACGAGTGACTTCGGAATAGCTTTTACAAAATAATAATATTCATCATCTTCAAACTGTAACTTCTCCGTTCTTGAATAATCCAGATTAAAAAACAGAAACTCAATCAAAAATGCGATCAGACCGGAAGCAATGCTTCCTGCGATCACACCGACGGTTCTTCCGGAAATCCCAAGCAGAATATAGCCCGCGGTCAGACCGATCGCCTCAAAAAGAATACCGGACATCAATGCAATCGTCCACGCATGCTCGATGTCAAGCCTTCGGATCAGGTATACCATAAGCGCTGCGATCACAAAAATCACCAGCACCAGATACATCTCTTTATTCCCTACGAGCTGATTTAACGCTATGACAATCTTAGAAGTCGAAGAGTCAGATTCTTCTGCCGCACTGCCTAACGCATTGGCATTCTCCCCCACTCCGCGGATGAAAAAATACAGAACCGTTCCGCATGCAACAGAGACAACGGAATATGCTTCGCTTAAAAGTCCTGTCCCAACCGGAACAATATATGGGATGTGCAGCTTGAAGCAGATTGGTGTCAGGATCGCATTGAACCCGCTCTTTGGCGCGAACCGGAAATAGATAAAATAGATCACTGCAAATAAAAGCAGGCCAACTAAGCATACTTCCAAAGACAGTGCGTAGAAGTCAAGCAGCGATACAAGCGCGGCAAGCACAATCGTCCCATTCACCGGGATCACCGAGCACACAAGAGCCAGGATCAGTGCCACCGGCGTTCTGCTGATGAACTTCATATATCCGATGCTGTTATTGATCATAAGGAATGTAAACAGTGCGAACACAAACTTTATGACCGGTAACAGATAAATTTCATTTTTCCCGTAAAAACGGATCAGTTTTTCTTTTATTTCCAATAGAGTTGTCATCTTTGCCTCCTGTTTATCCGCTACTGCTCCCGCGCCTTCTGGCTTCCAGCAGCAGGGAGCTTCAACTTGTCTTCTCTTTCGTATAGACGGTTCAGCTTCTTCACGCTGTTATAATACTTCTTGACCTTCCTGCGCCCGTTCGTATAGCGCTTCTGGTACACGATATAAGTGATCATCAGATAGAAAAACAGAAATATCACATATTTGATCGCAAGCGGAACCAGAAAGCCCACCAGATCCATCGTATTGAGCGTATTGAGCAGTTCATCCATCTCATATAACGCCCACATCACGAACAGCAGTCCGAACGCAATCGTGCCAGTGACAAAACTTTCGAGAAACTTCAATGCCACATAATCATTCCTCGCATACTGCTCCATCGGTCTGCACTCTTTTCCGTCCTCTTTATCAAACACAGCCATTTTTATCATCTGCTGTAAACGGTCTTCATTTACCATATCCTGTTCCTTCCTTTATCAGGGACTTATTCATCTTTCATTATACCATAACAGACACCATTTTCAAAGCATTAAAATCCCGCACCGATACTGATGCTTAAGAAACAGATAACATCCACACCTTCTGCCCGCAGTATCTCTGCAATCGCATCAACGGTGCTGCCAGTTGTATAGATATCGTCCACAAGAAGTACACTGTGGTATAGCACCGGTCTCCCGCTCACCACAAACGCTTCCTCTAAGTTCTTCCTGCGTTCTTTATCATTAAGCTCTTTCTGTGGCACAGTATTCCTGACACGGCTTAACAGTGTCTGGTCTACCGGTATGCCACTGATCTTCCCAAGGCTTCGCGCAAAGACTGCCGCCTGATTGTAGCCTCTTTTCCGCTCTTTCTTCCGGTACATCGGAACCGGAAGGATCACCTCGATCCCCTTCGCCCTGATCCAGGCTCCATGCAGGTGGTATGCTTCCTCTGCATAGAAGGCGGCATACTCCCTTTTATTGGCATATTTAAACCGGTACATGGATTCCCGGATGCCGCCCTGATAGACAAAAACGGCTTTTCCCTGTGTATAAAAGTGCTTTTTGTGAGCACAGTCCGGGCAATATTCCCTCCGCTCATCCTCTAACGGTTTTCCACATTTCTTACAGCATGGCTCTGTGATGTGCTGTATCTTCGTCCTACACGGACCACATATTTTCTCCCCTGCCCATAAGACCTGGTCACAGACCGGGCATCTCGGCGGAAAAAACAGATTCTGCAGTAATTCTCTCTTTTTCACGGATTCCTTTCCAAAATCTCTCCGTTTACCATCCTAACACGTTTTTCATATCCATACTATAAAAGTTTTCTTAAGATTTCACGAATTTTCCTGCATCTGCTGTTCCTTCAGCCGTTGGCACAGCCCACTGTATCGCTTCTGCTGGGAGATATTGTGGATCATCTGGAAAAATGTTTTCTCATTTCCGACGAGTGTAACACATTTTCTCGCCCTCGTCACTGCCGTGTACAAAAGATTCCGGTTCATCAACATGGACGGACCGCTTAACAGTGGAATCACAACCGCCGGGTACTCGCTTCCCTGCGATTTATGTATGGTGATCGCATAGGCAAGTTCTAACTCATCCAACAGCTTGAAGGAGTATTCCACCTTCCTGCCCTCATCGAATTCGACCGTCATAGTCTCCGCAAAATCATTGATTTCCTTAATAATTCCCATGTCACCGTTGAAAATTCCCATGCCTTTATCCACAGTGAGACCGAATTTCGTGGAGATTTCCCACTCTAACTGGTAATTATTCTTCGTCTGCATGACCTTGTCGCCCTCGCGGAAGATCATATCGCCGTGCTCCTTCTCCCGTTTCGAACGGTCCGGCGGATTTAAGTACTGCTGTAAGATACCGTTTAACCGCTCCACACCAAGCAGTCCCTTCCGCATCGGTGTCAGCACCTGAATATCATACGGCGTCGCATCCACGAACTTCGGCAGTTTCTGCTTCACAAGCTGGAGTACCACATTGATGATAATATCTGCCTCATACCGTTTCAGAAAAAAGAAATCCATGCTCTTGTTGTCTAAGGATACTTCCTCTCCCCGGTTGATCTTATGTGCGTTTACAATGATGTCACTGGTGGATGCCTGCCGGAAAATCTTCGTCAGCATCACCACATTACACGCCCCTGACTCAATAATATCCTTCAAAACGCTTCCCGGTCCGACACTCGGAAGCTGATTGATATCCCCGACTAAAATCAGCCTTGTCCCGGCCGCTACAGCCTTCAGCAGGGAGTTCATCAGGGTGATGTCAACCATAGACATCTCATCAATAATCACAACGTCCGTCTCAAGCGGATTGCTCTCATTCCGCTCAAATCCGGCACTTCCCTCCACGCCGCCGTTTAACTCTAACATCCGGTGGATTGTCCTCGCCTGAAAACCCGTCGTCTCGCTCATGCGCTTCGCGGCACGCCCGGTCGGCGCTGCGAGGAAAATATCCATTCCTTCCATCTCAAAATAGCGGATGATCGTGTTGATCGTCGTTGTTTTTCCGGTACCCGGACCTCCTGTAATGACTAACAGTCCGTTGCGCACCGCCTCTTTTACCGCGCTGACCTGATGCTCATCCAACTGCATGCCGGTCTGCTTCTCGATCTTATGGATCCGGTGTTCAATCTCTGCATCCGCCACATCATAGCTGATATTTAACTGCCGCAGCATTGTGGCCGTGTTCGCTTCCATATAATAGAAGGAAGACGCATAAATCTCTGTCCGTTCCAATGTCTGCTTCATTATAATTTTCCGCTCCATGGCAAGATCCATATAATTTTTCTCAATGACAGCGGCATCCACACCGAGCAGTTCCACAGTCTTTGCCGTCAGCTCCTCTTTCGGCAGATAAGTATGTCCCTCCCCGGATGCCTGCAGCAGTGTATACAAAATACCGCTGCGCACACGGAAATCCGAATCTGTCCTTATGCCTGCCTTCCCCGCAATATCATCCGCCGTCCGGAAACCGACTCCCTCAATATCATCTGCCAGACGGTATGGATTCTCTTTTAAAATGCCGTACACTTCCTGTCCATATCGGTTATAGATCTTCACGGCAAGGTTCATTGTAATGCCGAACTGCTGCAAAAAAATCATCGCCTGCCGCAAATCCCGCTTCTCATTCACCTGGCTGGCGATCTCCATCGCCTTGCGCTCACTGATTCCCTTGATCTCCGCAAGCCGCTCCGGCTCCTCCTCGATGATCCGGAACGTATCCTCCTTAAATCTGCGGACAATACGCGCTGCCATGGCGAGACCGATCCCTTTGATCGCTCCGGATCCCAGATAACGTTCGATCGCCTCCTCATCCTCCGGTGCCTTTTCCTCAAAGCTTACAACTTTGAACTGGGTACCATAAGTCGGATGGTCCGTATAATCCCCGGCTGCCTCGATGTTCTCCCCTTCCGTGATGGCAGCAAAGATCCCGACACACGTAATCTCCTCCTCGCCGCTCACCAGATTGAGAACCGTGTATCCGTTATCTGTATTCCGATATATAATGTGTTCCACATATCCAGCTAATTTTTCCATATCTGCTCCTGTCACTGTAAGACGCAGGACAAAAAACAAGCTGTCACAGTAATCTGTGACAGCTTATTTTTAGTCATCATCACGCTTGCCAGCTAAAAATTCCACATATTTTCCGGTTCCAATTGCCACGCAGGTCATCGGATCGTCTGCTGTCATCGTATTGATACCGGTTCTGTCCTCGATCAGTTCCTCTAATCCGCGGAGCAGTGCACCGCCACCTGTCAATACGATACCGCGGTCTGCCACATCGGCTGCTAACTCCGGTGGAGTCTTCTCCAGTACAGAATGGACAGCTTCCACGATCTGTAAGGTTGGCTCGCGGAGCGCTTCCTCTGTCTCCTCGGAAGATACCGTAACGGTCTTCGGAAGTCCTGTTACAAGGTTACGTCCTCTGACATCCATTGTCTCCGGTTCCGGTAATGGGAAACAGGTTCCGATCTTGATCTTGATATCCTCTGCGGTTCTCTCACCGATCAGAAGATTGTGCTTCTTTCTCATATAACGGACGATCGCCTCATCGAAATCATCTCCGGCGATCTTGACGGAAGTGCTGACTACAGAACCTCCCAGTGAGATTACTGCGATATCTGCGGTACCGCCCCCGATATCTACGATCATATTTCCACATGGTCTTGCGATATCAATTCCGGCTCCGATAGCTGCTGCGATCGGCTCTTCGATAATAGCTACTTCTCTGGCTCCTGCCTGGTAAGTAGCATCCTCTACTGCCTTCTTCTCAACCTCTGTGACACCGCTTGGCACACAGACACTGATTCTCGGCTTGCGGAACGTTCTCTTACCGAGTGCTTTCTGGATAAAGTACTTGATCATCTTCTCGGTTACCGTGTAATCAGAGATTACACCCTGTCTTAACGGACGGACAGCAACGATATTTCCCGGAGTTCTTCCGAGCATCAGTCTTGCCTCCTCACCGATTGCCTTAATCTTATTTGTATCACGGTCAAAAGCCACTACAGACGGCTCCTTTAACACAACACCTTTTCCTTTGATATACACTAATATGCTCGCGGTACCAAGATCGATACCGATATCTGTACTCATCATCATTTTCTGATAATCCCCTTTCTGTGATCTGTTCTATCTGTTTTATTCTGCTGCACACTGCTGTCAATCCTCTTTTTGTCTTCTCCGGCAGCTTATTATTTTCGTATTCTTTCAGCCATCCTGCTATGTCCGAACCTTTTCCGGGCTTAAATGGACATAGAGATACAGCATTATTATATACAACTTCGGAAATTTTTCAAAGTTTTTTTTCAGGAAATCCAGATTTTTATAGAAAAATAAGATTTTATTAAGAAATGGATTAAAATTCTCTTTAAAAAATATAAAGATATTTTTCATTTTTCCATCACAAAATCGACACATTTTTATTCTATTTTATAAGAGTACTAGCTAATATGACTTTTTCAAGTCGGCTAATATAATTTTTCATAACTCATGCTTCCGGATTTCCTTTTAGATTTCCGGGAGCACTCCCCGAATTTTACCGGCAGAAGATATCTCTTCTGCCGTATTTTATTTCTTCCTTTATTTCTTCAGATATTTCTTCAGATACTGTCCGGTATAAGACTTCCTGATCTTTGCGACCTCCTCCGGCGTTCCCTTTGCGATCACCGTTCCGCCGCCGTCTCCGCCTTCCGGTCCCATATCAATGATATAGTCTGCCGTCTTGATCACGTCAAGATTATGCTCGATGACAACCACTGTGTTGCCGCCATCGGACAGTCTTCTCAAAATCTCGATCAGCTTATGCACATCTGCGAAATGAAGTCCGGTTGTCGGCTCATCCAGAATATAGATTGTCTTTCCGGTGCTGCGCTTGCTGAGCTCTGTGGCAAGCTTGATACGCTGCGCCTCACCGCCGGAAAGCTCTGTGGACGGCTGTCCGAGCTTCACATAGGACAGCCCGACATCGTATAGTGTCTGAATCTTCCGCTCAATGGCCGGTACATTTTTGAAAAATTCCAGGGTCTCCTCCACGGTCATATCTAACACATCGTAAATGCTCTTTCCCTTATACTTCACTTCCAGTGTCTCCCGGTTGTAACGCTTTCCCTCGCACACTTCACACGGCACATACACATCCGGCAGGAAATGCATCTCAATCTTGATAATACCATCTCCGGAGCACGCCTCACATCGTCCTCCTTTTACATTGAAGCTGAATCTTCCCTTCTTATAGCCTTTCGCCTTCGCATCCGGTGTTCCTGCGAACAGATCCCGTATCATATCGAACACTCCCGTATAAGTTGCCGGGTTCGAGCGCGGTGTCCTTCCGATCGGTGACTGGTCGATGTCAATTACCTTGTCTAACTGCTCAAGCCCCGTGATGTCATCATGGTCTCCCGGGATACAGCGTGCACGGTTTAAGTCCCGTGCCAGATGCTTGTAAAGAATCTCGTTTGTCAGGGAGCTTTTTCCTGAACCGGATACACCGGTAATACAGGTCATCACCCCGAGTGGGATATCCACATCTATGTTCTTCAGGTTATTCTCCCGCGCCCCTTTGACGGTGATAAATCCGGTCGGCTTTCTGCGTTCCTCCGGCACCGGGATCTGGATTCTTCCACTTAAATATGCTCCGGTGATGGAGTTTGGGTTGTTCATGATGTCCTCAGCTGTTCCACAGGCAACCACTTCTCCACCGTGTGAGCCAGCTCCCGGACCGATATCCACAATATAATCTGCAGCGCGCATCGTATCCTCATCGTGTTCCACGACGATCAGCGTATTCCCAATATCCCTTAAGTTCATCAGGGCACCGAGAAGCTTGTCATTGTCCCTCTGGTGCAGGCCGATCGACGGCTCGTCGAGAATATAAGCAACTCCAACCAGTCCGGAACCGATCTGGGTTGCCAGACGGATACGTTGTGCCTCACCTCCGGAAAGCGTCGCCGTCGCTCTTGTCAGGGAGAGATAATCCAGCCCGACTTCATTCAAAAAGCCTACCCTTGCCTTAATTTCCTTCAAAATCTGATCCCCGATCAGATGCTGCTGCTTCGTCAGCTCAATCTGGTCTAAGAATGCTTTTAACTTCTTTACGGACATATCCGTCATGTCATAAATATTCTTATCCGCAACCGTTACCGCCAGGGATTCCGGCTTCAGACGCTTTCCATGGCACGCCTCACACGGGGTGATCCGCATGAACTGCTCATACTCCGCCTTCATGATCTCTGATCCGGTCTCCCGGTATCTTCTCTGCACATTCTGGATCAGGCCTTCGAATGCGACATCATAGACGCCTTCCCCTCGCTGCCCCTTATAGCGTACCTTGAGCTCTTTTCCATTCGTTCCATATACAAGGACATCCTTAATCTCCTGCGGGTAGTCCTGGAATGGCGTCTCTAAAGAAAAATGGTATTCCTCTGTCAACGCTTTTAAGATCGCATAGGTGAAGCTGCTCTTATCCGTGCAGGATTGCCAGCCCGTTACCTGGATCGCCCCCTCCGCGATGCTGAGCTTCTTGTCCGGGATCATCAGGTCAATGTCAAATTCCATCTTGTATCCAAGGCCGAAACAGGTCGGGCACGCACCGAACGGGTTATTGAATGAGAAGCTTCGCGGCTCCACCTCATCCACGCTGATGCCGCAGTCCGGACATGAGAAGCTCTCGGAGAACTGGATCGGCTCCCCGCCTATCACGTCCACGATCATCAGCCCGTCTGCAAGCTCTAACACATTTTCAATGGAATCGGTCAGACGCTTCTCAATGCCATCTTTTACCATCAGACGGTCCACCACGATCTCAATATTGTGCTTCTTATTCTTCTCTAACTTAATCTCTTCGGACAGTTCATACAGATTGCCGTCTACTACGACACGGACATAACCACTCCTTTTCGCCTGCTCGAAAAACTTCTGGTGCTCACCCTTGCGCCCTCTTACAACCGGCGCAAGCAGCTGGATCTTCGTGCGTTCCGGCAGCTCCATAATCTGGTCTACCATCTGGTCTACCGTCTGCTTCTTGATCTCCTTGCCGCATTTCGGACAGTGCGGCACACCAATCCTCGCATATAAAAGCCTGAAATAATCATAAATCTCTGTCACCGTTCCGACCGTGGAACGAGGATTGCGGTTCGTGGACTTCTGGTCAATGGAGATTGCAGGGGACAGCCCTTCAATCTTTTCTACGTTTGGCTTCTCCATCTGTCCTAAGAACTGCCTCGCATAGGAAGAAAGAGACTCCATATAACGTCTCTGCCCTTCCGCATAAATCGTATCAAAAGCCAGGGAGGACTTGCCGGAACCGGACAGACCGGTCAGCACGACAAATTCATCTCTTGGGATATCCACATCTATATTCTTTAAATTATGTTCATTGGCACCGCGGATCTTGATATATTTGCGGTTTTCTGATTTCTTCATACTGGTAATTGCTCCATTCTATCTATGTTCTTTCCGAAATTTCTGCTCTGTATGCGTTTTCTGTCTCAAGCTGCATCACTCTGCACGTTACAGATCACGCAGCATGTTTTTCAGCTCGATCATCTTGTCCCGGTACTCAGCCGCTGCCTCAAAATTCAAATCCGATGCCGCCTTCTGCATCTTCTTCTGGACATCCGCGATCAGCTTCGTCAGCTCATCCCTGTTCATCGACTCCGGATCCTTCTTGAAGTTCAGCTCCTCCTGTGCCACCTTCTTCGATACACTGATCAGGTCTCGTACAGACTTCTGGATCGTCTTCGGCGTGATATTGTGTTCCTTATTATACTTCTGCTGGATGGCACGGCGGCGCTCTGTCTCGGAAATTGCATTCTGCATGGATTCCGTGATCTTATCTGCATACATAATAACATGCCCCTCGCTGTTACGCGCTGCACGCCCGATCGTCTGGATCAGGGAGGTCTCAGACCTTAAGAAGCCTTCCTTGTCGGCATCTAAAATCGCCACCAGCGTGATCTCCGGGATATCCAGTCCCTCCCTTAAAAGGTTAATTCCAACTAATACATCAAACACGTCCAGACGCAGATCCCTTATGATCTCCGCCCTCTCTAACGTGTCAATATCTGAATGCAGATACTTCACCCGGATTCCGATCTCCTTCATGTAATCAGTCAGATCCTCCGCCATCTTCTTCGTCAGCGTTGTGATTAAGACCTTATGCTTCTTCGCCGTCTCCTTATTCACCTCACCGATCAGATCATCAATCTGCCCTTCTACCGGACGCACCTCAATCTCCGGATCAAGCAGACCGGTCGGTCTTATGATCTGCTCCGCCCGCAGAAGTTCATGCTCCTGCTCATACGTGTTCGGCGTTGCCGACACGAACAGCATCTGATCAATCTTGCTCTCAAACTCTTCAAAATTCAGCGGACGGTTATCCTTCGCCGACGGAAGTCGGAAGCCATAATCTACAAGTGTAGACTTCCTTGACTGGTCTCCTGCATACATGCCGCCGATCTGTGGGATCGTGATATGGGATTCGTCCACTATAATAAGAAAGTCGTCCTTAAAATAATCCATCAGCGTATGTGGCGTCGCTCCCGCCGGAAGCCCCGCCAGATGTCTGGAATAGTTCTCAATTCCGCTGCAAAAACCGGTCTCCTTTAACATCTCGATATCAAAGTTCGTCCGCTCCGCAATTCTCTGCGCCTCGATCAGCTTGTCCTCGCCCTTGAAATACTTCACGCGCTCCTCCATCTCCACTTCGATGTTGTCGCACGCTTTGCGGATCTTCTCCATTGGGACAACATAGTGGGATGCCGGAAACACCGCGAAATGCTCTAATGTACACTTCACTTCTCCGGTCAGCACATCAATCTCTGCGATCCGGTCGATCTCGTCCCCGAAGAACTCCACCCTTATCGCTGTATCCCCGTAGTTCGCCGGGAAGATCTCCACTGTATCCCCACGCACACGGAACGTTCCTCTGTGAAAATCCATATCATTTCTCGTATACTGGATATCCACGAGCGCACGGATGACTTCATCCCTGTCCTTCTCCATCCCCGGACGCAGGGAAACCATCATTCCCAGATAATCCTCCGGGCTGCCCAGACCATAGATACACGATACCGATGCCACAACGATCACATCCCGCCGCTCCACTAAGGCAGCTGTTGCCGACAGCCGCAGCTTGTCGATCTCCTCATTGATCGCAGAATCCTTGGCAATGTAAGTATCCGTCTGCGGTACATATGCCTCCGGCTGATAATAATCGTAGTAGGAGACAAAATATTCCACTGCATTCTCCGGGAAGAATTCCTTGAA
>CAKRFH010000003.1:0-51229 GCA_934320555.1 uncultured Roseburia sp. | reverse complement strand
GGTCTTCAGGCATTCTGTATTCCAGGTTCTGTTGCTGACCACAGAAAAGTAGGTTTAGGACATGGTAACCTTGGTAAGATGTTATTAGAGGAAGAGACAGAGTGCTTCTGTTTCTTAGCAGGACATGAGTCTTTCGCAGCTGCTGAAGGTGCGATCGGTATCGCTGAGAAGGCTAACAAAGTACGCCAGAAACCATTAAGAGTTATCTTAAACGGTTTAGGAAAAGACGCTGCACAGATCATCTCCCGTATCAACGGATTCACATTTGTTGAGACACAGTATGATTACAAAGCAGCAAAGTTAAACGTTGTATATGAGAAGGCATATTCTGACGGACTCCGCGCAACTGTAAAATGTTATGGTGCTGACGATGTTCAGGAAGGTGTTGCAATCATGCATCATGAGAACGTAGGTGTATCTATCACAGGTAACTCTACAAACCCAACACGTTTCCAGCATCCGGTAGCAGGTACATACAAGAAAGAATGTATCGAGCAGGGTAAGAAGTACTTCTCCGTAGCATCCGGCGGTGGTACAGGACGTACCCTTCACCCAGATAACATGGCAGCAGGTCCAGCTTCCTACGGTATGACAGATACTATGGGACGTATGCACTCTGACGCACAGTTTGCAGGTTCTTCTTCCGTACCAGCTCACGTTGAGATGATGGGTCTTATCGGAATGGGTAATAACCCAATGGTTGGTGCTACTGTTGCTGTTGCAGTTTCTGTTGAGGAAGCTCACAAAGCTGGTAAGTTCTAAGAAATGGCTTAAAATCAATCTTTTTGAGAGTGGTTGGATGCATGGAAAAGTAGCAAAAAGTGTGTTATTTGACAACTATTTGACTATTATTTGACTACCGTACTTGACCACCTAAATCTTAAAAAATATAGGGAATCTTTCATTTTGAAGGGTTCCCTATTTTGCTACATATCTTAAAATAGGGGAAAATTATGGAAGATAACTACAATAACCAGGACGACAGATACCGCTATTATAGCAGTCAGCCGGATGACAGCCGACAGAGCTATGGTACTTCTGGCTACCGTTACCAGCCAGATACCGGGCGGTATGAGAGTGATGGGGAGCAGGAGATGGGCGTTGGAAAATGGCTTCTGACCTTCCTCATCTGCATCATCCCGGTGGCCAATATCATTATGCTGATCGTATGGGCTGTCGGCAGCAATCCAAAAAATCAGATCCGGAAGAACTGGGCGAGAGCCAGACTGATCTGGGCGGTGATTATGACCGTGATTTCGGTTATTTTCGGTGTGATCCTGTGGAATGTTGCTTATGCGGTATTTTATTCGATTGCGGCAGATGGTGATACTGTGACGCAGATTGTGAATCTGTTAGATGGAAATGATGACAGCGATGCGGTGACACTTCCGGATACCGCAGAGGAGCGGGCGGTAGTGGATGTCACACCGACAGAAGGTGACTGGCAGGATCTGGCATTTGAATTTGACAATCATTATTATACACTGCCGTTTGCTTACGAAGAGCTTGCTGCAAATGGCTGGACATTGGATGATTCTGATTATGATGCAGAGCAGGGATATGTATTGAATCCGATGGATACTTCCGCCTCTTATCTGGTGACCAATTCCACTTATGAGGATGTGACTGTTTTCATCAGCTTCTACAATCCGTCTGACGAGATAAAAGACATCACGGAATGTGAGGTCTATCGGTTTTACTATGATAGTGGCAGATCCTATTATGAGGATGATCCAACCCATTATTATCCAAATATGAATGTGGATATGGGACCGTGCATCGGCATGGATAAAGATACGGTTCTTTCCTATATGGGAAAATGTGAAGATGTCTACAAAGCCAGCGGATACTCCAGCTATTATTATAACAGTGAGGATTACAGCAAATCGGTTGATTTTGACCTGTACAAAAAGTTTGGTATAACAAGCATCAGTATTACGGCATATCCATATTAAGCTCTGACAGAATGGGCATATCCGGATAAGGATACAGGACAGAGATTCGGATTATATGTATCAGAAACAGAAAATCCAGAATGCAGATCCAAATTCTGGATATAAACAGAAATTATGTAATGCAATCCTATACAGTCACACAGGTTATAATAAACATACAAAAAAGGCATAGCAAAACAAGCATCTTTGCGTTGACAAAAAAAGACGATATTGCTATTATCTTTTTAAAGCAAAAAGCTTTATGAGGAAGAGGTTTTCAATATGAGAAGACAGGTATTATCTCTCTTAGTGGAGAACAATCCGGGTGTCACAAGCCACATTTCCGGTCTCTTTAGTCGAAGAGGCTACAATATCGACAGCTTTTCATCCGGGGTGACAGCAGATCCGCGGTATACGAGAATTACGATCGTAGCAAGCGGTGAGGAGCAGATCCTCGAACAGATTGAGAAACAGTTGGCGAAGTTGGAAGACGTGGTCGACATTAAGAAGTTAGAGCCGGGTTCTTCCGTGACAAGAGAACTCATTTTAGTTAAGATTCGTGCGAAAGACACCGAACGCCAGCCGATTCTTAACGTGACAGAGATTTTCCATGGGAAGATCGTGGATGTCACACATGATTCCATGGTTATCGAGCTGACAGGTCATCAGGATAAGTTAGAAGCGTTCTTAGATCTGTTACAGGGTTACGATATTCTGGAATTAGCGCGCACCGGAATTACAGGGCTGTCCAGAGGAACAGCGGATGTAAAAATTATGGAATAGCGAAGGATTTTCCTTCGAAAAAACAAGGAGGATATAAAATGGCAGCAAAAATTTTTTATCAGGAAGACTGTAATCTCTCATTATTAGACGGAAAGACAATCGCAATCATCGGTTACGGCAGCCAGGGACATGCACATGCATTAAACTTAAAGGATTCCGGATGCCATGTAATCATTGGTCTTTATGAAGGAAGCAAATCCTGGGCAAAGGCTGAGAAACAGGGATTTGAAGTATATACAACTGCAGAGGCAGCTAAGAAAGCAGACATCATCATGATCTTAATCAACGATGAGAAGCAGGCAGATATGTACAAAAAAGATATCGAGCCGAACTTAGAGCCAGGCAACATGTTAATGTTCGCACATGGTTTCAACATTCACTTCGGATGTATCGTTCCACCAGCAGATGTTGATGTTACTATGATCGCTCCAAAAGCACCTGGACATACAGTACGTTCTGAGTATCAGGTAGGAAAAGGAACTCCATGTCTGATCGCTGTTCATCAGGATGCAACCGGAAAAGCTCAGGATCTTGCATTAGCATACGCACTTGGAATCGGCGGAGCAAGAGCTGGTGTCTTAGAGACAACTTTCCGTACAGAGACAGAGACAGACCTCTTCGGTGAGCAGGCAGTTCTTTGCGGTGGTGTATGTGCACTGATGCAGGCTGGTTTCGAGACATTAGTAGAAGCTGGTTATGACCCAAGAAACGCATACTTCGAGTGTATCCACGAGATGAAACTGATCGTAGACTTAATCTACCAGTCAGGTTTCGAAGGAATGAGATATTCTATCTCTAACACAGCAGAGTATGGTGATTACATTACAGGTCCTAAGATCATCACAGAGGATACCAAGAAAGCTATGAAGCAGATCCTTACAGATATCCAGGATGGTACTTTTGCAAAAGATTTCTTATTAGATATGTCTCCAGCAGGACGTCAGGTACACTTCAAAGCTATGAGAAAGTTAGCTTCTGAGCATCCATCAGAGAAAGTTGGTAAAGAGATCCGTAAACTTTACAGCTGGAACAACGAAGAAGATAAGTTAATTAACAACTAATTCCATTTTATACATACGGGAAATGAATCCCCCGGTCAGATTTTTGTGAGTCTGACTGGGGGATTTTTTGCGCTATGGGAAAATAACGATCGATTTCCAATAGGGGATGAGTATCATCGGTATGGGTAGCAATCCGATGGTTATGATGCGGCAATCACAACAGTTTGAGACGAAGAGAGGAAAGGTATGTAAAAAATATCGTACGGAAATGATATAGATCAGTTAGAGAACTCTTCGCTAGAAACAGCTGGATCAGGTTGGAATTGCATAGATGCAATGAATAATTGCAGAAGACGTATAGCGTAAGAACGCTGTACCTTCGTACAGGTTGAAAGTACATGGATAATGGCAAGCTCGTCATTCTTCTGGCGTTCTAGTTCCTCTTCCGTTGTCTCTCCAAACATCATATAATCAAGACTCATATCCAGGCATTCCGAAATGGCAAGCATAGTCTCAGTTGACATTCCGCATGTCCCGCGTTCAATATCGGAACAGTACTTCGGTGCCCGGTCAATTCTCTCGGCAACTTCCTCCTGCGATAAACCAATCTGAATACGTTTATCGCGGATCCTTCCACCGACGGTCAGACGGTCATATGTTTCTCTTTTTCGATTCATGATAAAAACCTCCTTTTCTTATTATCTCTTAGTATTGCGAAAAAAATAAGGAATGGAAACGTTGTACAAACGTACTTTGCACACATGTTATAAAAGCGAATAAAAGGCACGTTTATAAGGCAAAAAGTGTAATTTTCCGTCGAAATCCGTTGACAGAATGAAACGATAAGCGTAATATAAATGGAGTTTATAGTGTATGTAAAATGTATGTTTAAAACAGGTAAAGAGCTTTTATGAAAAAAAGAGAAAAAAATATATTGATTGTGACGACAATCAGCGGATTTGTGCAGAAATTCGAGATGAACGATGTACGAATCCTGCAGGAGATGGGGTGGAAGGTGCATTATGCATCGAATTTTGACAATCCAATCTATGAGTGCGATAGGGAGTTCCTGAAGAGTTGTCAGATTACCTGTCACAATATACCCATTCAGAAATCTCCTTTTGCCGTCACCCAAAACGCGAGGGCGTTGAAGGAGATTCTACATATTATAAAAGAAAATAAAATCACAGCGGTCCATTGTCATAATCCGGTGGGTGGAGTGGTTGGGAGAATAGCAGGAAAGCTGTCCGGAAACCATCCTTATGTGCTGTATACAGCACATGGGTTCCATTTTTATAAAGGAGCGCCGCAAGCAAACTGGATGGTCTATTATCCGGTGGAAAAGATGCTCGCACACAGTACCAACCAGATCATTACGATCAACCAGGAAGATTATGAAAATGCCAGGAAGTTTCATCTTGCAAAGCATGGAAAAGTAACTAAGATACCGGGGGTTGGCCTGTGCCGGGAGAAGTTTTACCGGGACGATGCGTTGCGCACAGAGATAAGACAGCAGCTTGGAATTGGGGACGACCAGTTCTTTTTCCTCTCAGTGGGAGAGTTAAATGACAACAAGAACCATGCTACTGCAATCCGTGCATTGGAGAAGCTACACAATACCAATCTTCTTTACGGAATCTGCGGGGAAGGACCAGGTAGGGAGAAGCTGGTGCAGCTGATCAGAGACCTCGGACTGGAAAAACAGGTGCTTTTATATGGCTACCAGAATGATATTTCCAGATATTATCAGGCGGCTGACTGTTTCGTCTTCCCGTCGATCCGGGAAGGGCTTGGAATGGCATCGGTGGAAGCGATGGGATGCGGTCTGCCATTGATTGTCGGAGATAATCGTGGAACAAGGGAATATGCGAAGAAAAATGCGGTCATATGTGATCCGTTGGATGAGATCGCTTTTTCCTGCGCCATGATAAAGCTCTATACTGAGGAAGCAACACGCAGGGAGATGGCACAGGAGAGTGAACGTCTGGCAGAGCAATTCACCATAGACGAGACCGATAAAATAATGCGGAACGTATACAGACGCATGGAACATGAAATTTTTAAATAAGAGGGAGAGACATGCAGCGTACAACGGAAAAACCGGATATTTCAATTATAATGGGAGTTTACAATCAATATAACAGAGAACAGTTGGAAGAGGCAGTCAATTCCATTCTGGATCAGACCTTCCATAACTTTGAATTTATCATATATGACGATGGAAGTGATGAACTGCCGGCAAGCTATCTGAAGGATCTTGAAAAACAGGATGGACGTATCCGTGTGATTCGGTGCGAGAACAACCACGGTCTTGCTTTTTCCTTAAACCGCTGTATCGGAGAGGCAAAAGGAAAATATCTGGCAAGAATGGATGCAGATGACATCTCTCTGCCGAACCGTCTTCAGGTGGAATATGATTTCCTGGAAGAGCATAAAGAGTACGACTGGGTAGGATGTAATGCGAAGGTATTCGACGGTGATGACATCTGGGGAACCTATAAGATGGCAGAACAGCCAAATCAGTACAACTTTCTTCCCTTTTCTCCTTACATTCATCCGAGCGTCATGTTCCGGAGAGCACTGTTTGAGGAGAATGAGGGATACAACATTTCAAAAGAGACGCTGCGCTGTGAGGACTATGAACTGTTCATGCGGTTATACCGTCAGGGCTATCACGGATACAACATACAGAAAACCATGTTTTTATACAGGGAGGGTTTGCATGCATACCGGAAGAGAACCTGGAAGAGCCGAATAAATGAAACGAAGATCCGAATCCAGAACTTTCCATATATGGATCTCCCAATAAAAAAACAGATCATGTATATCCTCCGCCCATTAGTGACAGCAATGATCCCGTATCCGATGATTGCCTATTATAAGAAGCACCGACTTGAAGAGTTAAGCCAAGAGAGACAGGAGAAAGTGACGAATGTACATCTTTATTTCAAAGAGTATGTAAACAAATACGTCACGGTGGAGCAGTAAGATGGCAAGACCAAGACAGTTTTGTGTTCGCCTGACCGATGAGGAATATGGTAGGCTGAATGAGATTGTAACAGTAAAAAGATGGTCGAAGACAGTACAGTGCCGCTGCAAAATCATCATGGAACTGGATGAAAATCATGGCGGGACAAAGACTTATAAACAGATTGCGCAGGACAACCGGGTGTGCATTGCCACCGTGTTCAATTCCCTAAAAAAATACGAGGACGGCGGGATCGGGGCGGTTACGACTTTAAACCGCAGTATCAATTCGGATCTTGCAAGACGGGTTGTGGATGAACATATTATTTCCTGTGTGAAGGAATTATTGGAAAGCCCGGTGCCGAAAGGGTATAAGAGCTGGACCACCCGTCTGATAGAACAGTATATAAAAGAAAATTATGATATTTCGGTAAGCAGGGAAACGATAAGACGGCTTTTGAAGGATATGGAATCTATTCGGTGAGGGAAAAGGAGGATCTATGAAAAAAAGGGGATATTTATTACTGTTGCTTGCTGTTGCAGCTTCCGTAGAGCTGACAGCATGTGGGGCAGAACAACAGAAAGAGACGGTCGAGGCAACGGAGTATGCCCAGATCAATGAGATCAATAACAGTGTTGCCAATGCTTATACAGTCGAAGGCTTTGCCTGTACAGAGAATGATGAGGAACCGGAACAGAAAGAAGCAGAGGCTGATGAGGAGACTGAGAACCGTGAGGTGAAAAAGAATACAGACATTTACAGCAAACCGGAGAAAAAGTCGTCTGTGGTTGGTTCTGTCAAAAAAGGAAAGAAGATTGTGGTGTTCGGAATTCTTGAGAATAGCAAATGGTACAAGGTTGTATACAGCGGACGGATTGCATACATGCCGGCAGATGCCATCAAAGAAAAGGAAGAGGAACGGGTTGTAACAGAAAATACTACAACAGATGGGACAACAACCAAAATGCCGGAGAGTGCAAATGGTTCGCAGGATGGGGTGCAGAGTACAACGGATGGAACATCCTCGGATAACAGTAATAGTAATAATAACAGCAGCAATAATAATGCTGGCAATAGTGGTATTAGCAATAGTAATAACAACAATAACAATAATTCAAATACGGGCTCGAAATCTGACATACAGCCAGGTACATCCAGTACAGAAACAAAGACTGACACACAGCCGACAACTCCAGGTACAGAGACCAAGCCTGACAAGGAACCTACAATACCGGATACAGAAAATAAATCTGACACAGAGACCAAGCCTGACAATTCAGACAAGAAACAGGACACAGAGACACAGCCTGATACAGGTATGGATGTAGAGCAGGAACCTGGTACAGAGGAGAATGGCAGCACAGGAAATGAGTCAGTCGAGAACGCAGAAGCGCAGAACCTGTCAGAACAGGTGGAGCCATGAAGGATCAGGAAGCTGTAAGATTCAAATATTACAAAACAATCTTAGAAGAGGCACCGACTATCAGAGACGCTGTATTAACTGCTATTGAGGAAGATCCAGACATGCCGGTCGACAGTAAGCTCTACCTGATGGTTTTTGCCCCGGCGCTGGTTGGATTCGCCGACTGGGTACTTCGAAAGGCAGAAATGGAGAAGAAAGACAGAATCTACTTTTTGAGCAGGGATGGCTATCAGATATACCTGACAGCGAAAGCACTGGCAGCAAAGAGAAGGTTTGCAATCTCCTGCAAGTATTTCCATATTTCCAGATATGCGGCACGGATTCCGACCTATTACCGAAATGTGGAGGAGAGCTTCGACACAATTTGCACTGGGGGAATTGATGTCACTCCATTCAAAATCCTGAAAAAAGGGGCACTGACCGATGCAGAATGTATGGAGATCTTAGACGAACTGAATCTCTGTGGAGAAAAAGATAAGATTCTCAATTACAGCGAAGTATTGCAACTCAAAGACCGGTTGAAAACAAGCCGTAAAATCCGAACATACATAGAGTCACATTCCAAGGAAGCTTACGAGGGGGCAGCTGCTTTTTTCAGACAGGAAGGACTTACGGATGATGGAAATTATCTGATCGTTGACAGCGGGTGGATCGGAACGCTGCAGCAGTCCATAGAAATTTTAGTGCAGTCCATGAATCCGGATATCCGGGTACAGGGCTGCTACTTTGGCATGTATGACACTCCGAAAGGAATGGGAGAGGATCAGTTTTTCACTTACTTCTTTTCAAAAAGGAGCGGATTAAAACGGAAAATCCATTTCAGCAATTCTCTGTTTGAGACGATCGTCTCGTCAGAGGAAGGGATGACAATAGGATATGAGAAAAAAGAAGATCACTATAAACCGGTCTTCTGTGAGAACGCCAATCCAAATGGTTTGCAGATGGAGCAGAACCTTATGGCATTGCAATTGTTTTTAAAACATCTGAAAACAGATCAGGAGACGCTCATCGGACTGCCGGTCATCGAAAAGCTCTTTTATAGATTTATGTCAGAGCCGTCCTTACTTGAGGTGAAAGCCTATGGAGACAACCGTTTTTCGGATGATGTCATGGAAGGCACGTTAAAAAAAGTGGCAGCCGAATTATCGGAGGAACAGATAAGAAACCAGAGATTTTTCCGAAAACTTCTTATTATTGCAGGAATTCGGAAAGCGACGATTTATGAGAGCGCATGGCTCGAGGGAAGCACAGCCCGGTTATATGAGAAACAGCCTGGACTGGCACGAAAAGAATACCGACATATCCGCCTTTACAAAGCGTTTGTGTTCGGGAAAAAGCAATTCAGCAGAAAATAGGAAAATACGATATGCTACGACAGAGAGAAGAGAGATACAGACAATTTACAGCGGGAATCCTTGCGGTATTCCTAGTGATTCCATTTTTATTATTCAATACGACGACGGCCTATGCCGACGAGGCAAACATTACCTTTGGGCAGAGTGAGTATACTGTGCAGCAGGATGAAACCTTTGAGGTGGAAGTATCCATCAAAGCGGATAATAACATCGGTGTATATGAAGTCCAGCTGCAATATGATACATCAAGACTTGCTTACGTGTCCGGCGCTGAGGAGGAGGCGGATGGAATCATCACGCTGATGGGAACCGGCTGGGGTGATACTGTTACTTATGACAACCTGACCTTCCAGGCAGTCAGTGGAGGAAATGCGGGTCTGACTGTGAAGGAAGCTCATATCTATTCCAACGCGGATGAGATTACAAGTTATGATATTAACACATCCGCAACACTTCCAATCAACGTGGAGGGGGAAGATAACGGAGAGCAGTCCTTCATGGAGAAGCTCATGCAGCAGGAAAAAGTGCAGGCGACTTTAGATACTTACGGCATCGAGACGGATCTGCCGGTTGTCGGAAGCCTGAAAATGGGCGAACAGGTGCTGTATGTCCTTGATATTTCTGATTATGAGCCACAGATCGAGTTGTGGAATTACAAATTAGTGACAGATGAGTACCTCGGAGAAAACCTGACATTCTTTACCGATCAGTCCCGTACTGTCCGTGTCATGCTGACCATGGATGCAGACCAGAACTTCTATCTGCTTGCCTTCAACAAAGACCGGAATGGCTTTTATAGCGTAAAAGAGATCTCAGAAGACGGACAGAACTACTACATGATATCCCTAAATGCCTGTCAGAACCTTCCGAATCGGATGACACAGGAGGAGATCAACTCCAATACAATCTTCTTTGCGGTGGATATGGAGGGAAAGGGGAATTATTATCGCTATACCACGGATGGAAAGATGACGAAGTGGGAACCGGCTGCAGAGCAGGAAGACGCATCCGTTGATGCAAAGCAGAATGGGAAGGGATTTATTATGATTGCTGCAGGGGTTGCCGTATGTGTTGCAGCAACCGTTGGTGTTATCCTCTTTTTTGTGAAGAAACGGAGAAAGATTAAACGGAAAGTGAAAAAACAGTTTGATCTTTTCAATGAGAATGTGGCAGACCGGAAGCAGTATTTCTTTGTCATCCAGGAGTTGACTTCGAGGGAAATCAAGAGGAAGTATGCGCGGAGTTATCTGGGGATTATATGGAGTGTGTTGAATCCGTTGCTAACGATGTGCGTGATGTCGGTCATTTTCTCATACATGTTCAAACGGTCTATTGATAATTTCCCACTATATTACCTGACAGGAAATATTTTTTGGACTTTATTTAGCGGAAGTACAAACTCGGCGATGACGGCACTGGTTGATAATAAAAACTTGTTATTGAAAGCAAAACTGCCAAAGCAGACCTTTGTTTTGTCAAGAATTTATACAGCTCTGACTAATTTCGGTTACACCTGTATTGCGTATGTGTTCATGTTGATTATTTTCAGGATTAAGCTGACGTGGACGATGCTTTTGTTCCCACTGGATGTGATTTTGGCGCTTTTATTTGCAACTGGGATTGGACATGTTTTAGCTATTTTATATGTATTCTTTGCTGATATTAAGTATTTATATAGTGTACTTCTGACGATGCTTCTTTATATGTCAGCGATATTTTATCCGGTGACTTCTCTGCCTCCGGTTTTGCAGAAAATCATAGGTTACAACCCGGTTTATATGTCTATTTATATCGCCCGCGAAACAGTGGTTTACAACCACATGCCTCATTACACAGCATGGTTGAAACTGGCTCTTTCAGCGGCAGTAAGTCTTGCAATTGGGATATATGTGTTTAAAAAGAAAGAAAATGACGTGATGCAAAGGGTATAAGAAATGAGGATTCGATTTAGAAAGAAAGAGAAAGAACAGGAGAATACGGCTATTTTGGATTTGAATGACGGAATCCCAGCCAGTGAAAATATTTATATTATTGATTATTTTCCAAATGGTGCAGATGACGATACATGGACGGTCGAATGTGCAGAAACAGAAAAGATAGTGGCAGAAGATTGCCCATTTGAGAGAACTGGCTATTATTTTGACGGATGGAATACGGATGCTGATGGAACTGGAGATTCTTATAAACCAGGGGAAGAGATAAAGGCAGATCCGGAGGGAAGTACGAATCTGTATGCACAGTGGGTAGAAACACTTGAACTGAAAGATGTTGTATTAGGAGATTTTATCAGCAAAATGGAGGGCGTACAGATTAACTGGAAATCGGTCTGGAATGCCAGAGTGTATCGTGTATATCGAAGGAAAAGTGATGAGAGATGGAGAACTATTGCAAAGGTAGCAGATACCTGCTATGTAGACAGGACTGTGGCAGAAAATGAAACCTACTTTTACACTGTCCGGGCTTTGAATGGAAATACAATTAGTCCATCCTACGTGAAAGATCGGTATATCCGTTATGAAAGGAATTTGTTGGATGCCACATACAATAGTGTCTCGAAATCCTACGAGCAGGAAGAGCCGGTTATTAAGGTAGAAGATGTGACGATGAAATTTAAAGTGTCAACGAGCAATGCCTCAGGAATTAAAGAGTATATTATCCAGAGACTTAAGCATGAGATCAGCTACCGTGAATTTCTGGCTTTAGATCGGGTCAGCTTTAACATTTATAGAGGGGAGATCGTAGGCGTTATAGGAACAAATGGTTCCGGAAAATCTACATTATTAAAAATTGTATCAGGGGCATTAAATCCGACAGGCGGTCACGTTACCGTAGATCGGAAAAAAATCCAGTTGCTTACATTGGGAACTGGATTTGATATGGAGTTGTCTGCAAGAGAGAACGTTTATCTGAATGGTGCTATTATCGGTTATTCCAGAGATTTTATAGATGAGCACTATGATGAGATCGTGAAATTTGCGGAGCTTCAGGATTTTATGGATGAAAAAGTAAAAAATTTTTCGAGTGGTATGGTGAGCCGTCTTGGTTTTTCTATTGCGACAGTAGGAGATGCAGCAGAAATACTAATCCTTGATGAGGTGCTAAGCGTTGGAGATGAGTTCTTTCGGAAAAAGAGTTTAAAACGTGTAAAAGAGATGATCCATGGAGGGAGCACAGTATTGATGGTGAGCCATGGGATGAACACGATCCTTGAGAATTGTACCAAATGCGTCTGGATTGAGAAGGGCATATTAAAAATGATTGGGGAACCAAAGACTGTGTGTGAAGCATATCGGAGACAAAAGGAAAAAAGTAAAGAGGAGTCAGAATGAGACAGAAAATTTATCAGATCATGGTAAATAAGTACCCGGGAATCAGTTCACGTTATCACCGCATGCACGATGGTGCAGAAGGAATACAGAAAATAGGATCCTGGCTTTATCTGATCTGGCTGAATCTGGCATATCATGTTTTTAGAATTAAAAAGCTTGGCATGCCGGAAGGTATTGCAGCCTATGAGGAGAAACATCTGCCGTTAAGGCAGAGTGAATCACAGCAGAATCATATAACAATTATGGAACAGGTTGATGAAATAATAACAAAATATGATGTGATTTCTTTTGACATTTTTGATACGCTTATTTTTCGACCATTTTCGGAACCGACAGATGTCTTCTATTTTGTTGGAAAAGAATTTGACTATATGGATTTTAAAAGAATTCGTATGCAGGCAGAGTCTGAGATGAGATGGCAGCGGTTTCAGGAGGCTGGTTCTTTTGAAGTGACATTACAGGATATCTGGAGACGGCTGGAAAAAACGACAGGAATTCCTGCAGAAAAAGGAATGGAAACAGAATGGAGATATGAACTGGAGTTCTGTTATGCCAATCCGTATATGAAGGCGGTTTATGAGAAACTTTCCAAAGCCGGAAAAAAAATCATTCTGATTTCTGACATGTATTTACCGAAAATACTTCTGGAACAGATTCTGAAGAAAAACGGATATACCGAATATAGAGAACTATTTGTTTCCTGTGAATATGACAAATGCAAAGGAGACGCAAAGCTCTTTGAATATGCAAAAGAGAAGATTGGCACACAATTGAAATATGTACATATCGGAGATAACGAGCACAGTGATGTCAAAATGGCACAGAAAGCAGGATTTGATGCACTTTATTACCCGAATGTAAATAAGAATGCACTGACCTATCGAGCCTATGATATGTCACCGGTGATCGGCGGTGCTTATCGGGGAATTGTAAACAATCATATTTATTGTGGAGATAAGCAGTATTCCATGCCATATGAATATGGCTTTACGTATGGAGGTCTCTTTATCCTTGGATACTGTAATTATATTCATGAATATTGTGAAAAAGAAAAGATAGATAAAATACTGTTTCTTGCGAGGGATGGGCAGATTATCCAGAAGGCATACGAGTTGCTTTATCCGGATGAAAAGACAGAGTATGTATATTGGTCAAGGCTTGCATCCACAAAGTTATCCGCTAAATATTATCCATATGATTACTTCAGAAGATTTTTGTTCCACAAAGTCAATCAGAATTATTCAATTGAAAGAATCATGACATCCATGGAATTAACCCCGCTTCTGGAAAGACTACCGGAAGGCATGAAGATGACAGATCATTTGACGGACAGAAATGTTGGAAGGCTACGGCAATTTTTGCAGGAAAACTGGAAGACCGTATTGGAAATTTATGAACCACAGCAGGAGGCCGCGAAAAAGTGGTACTCCGAGAGAGTAGGAGATGCCAGACGGACAGTAGCAGTAGATATCGGATGGGCGGGAAGCGGTGCAATTGTATTAGACTGTCTATTTCAGAAAGAATGGAAGCTGCCATGTGAGTGTATTGGTCTTGTAGCAGGAACCAATACCGTACATAACTTTGAGCCAGATGCAACGGAAATGTTTTTCCAGACAGGTAAACTAAATTCTTATTTATATTCATTCTCGAAAAACAGAGATTTATTGAAACTACATGATCCAAATAAGGATTTTAATATTTACTGGGAATTACTGACATCTTCCTCACAGCCATCTTTTAAGGGATTTTACTGGAAAGATGAAAGGAAGACAGAGGTGGAGTTAGCTTTTGTAAAAAAAGAAAAAAATCCGGAAGGAATTGAGGAAATACAACGTGGTATTTTGGATTTTGTAAGAGAATATCAGATGCATTTTGGAAGGGAAGCTTATATGTATCATATTTCAGGACGAGATGCATATGCACCGATGGTAGTTGCAGCCAGCTATCAGTGTGCTTATCTGAAAGAAATTGAGAAGCAGTTCGGACTGGAAATTGGAGTTGGAAATTAAATAAGTTATTGAAAGGAAGTGAAAAAATGCCAGCAGAAAATATTCCATTTTGTATCCGGGTTAGAAAATCGGATCTTGCAGCAGTTATGTTTTGCTATAGAACGCTGCAAAATGTATATCAAAATGCAATTATTTATCTGATCGCGGAAAAGGACGTGTATCAGGACAAAGAGATAACGGACTGGTTTGGAAATACGAAGAGCACAGCGAAAAAAGTACAGATATTATTGGAAAATCAGGAACATGATCTGCTGGCAGTAAATCTTCCAAAAGAATTGCTGTGTTATAAAAAAGTTTTGATTTTAAATGAAAAGTCTGTGTTTATGGAAGATATTTCATATATATTTTCTATAGATATGGAACAGAAACTATTTGCAGCCTGCAGGAAGAATCTGACAAAATGGCAGGCAAATGAGTATGAAACAAAACTCGGCATAAAAGAAAAGGATTGTCTGGACTTTCATTTTTGCCTGGTTAATATAGAACAATATCAAGAGACAAATGTAAAAGAATTATTTGATACATTTTTTAAACAGGAAAAAAAACTGGCATTAACAGAGGAAGAGGCTGCGAATTTCTTATTTCGCGGGCAGACTATGATACTGGATGAAAAATGGAACAGACCGCTGAAGGAAGTAGATTCTGATCGGAGACTGAACTGGTTTACAGACGAGACGAAGAGAAGAATGTACAGTTGTGGATTCCCGGTCAGCTACAGCTATGAGGAAGAAACAGTGATGTGTCTGTCAGGACTGATAGAGCAGCAGCATCGGAATCTGAGTGAAATGCGGGAAGTGTGTGATAAGCAGGAGAATGAGAAAAATCAGTTGAGATGCTGGCTGGAGGAGCAGAAGAGAGAAACAGAGAATTTGAAAGAACAACTGCAAGTTCTTCAGAAACAGTATGAGTCCTGTAATACGCAGTTGAGTGAAATTAGAAAATCTTTCTCTTACAAATGTGGGCTGGGCTTTACATATCTGCCACGAAAAATGGGAATGAGGCTGCATAAGAAAGAATGTGTTCCATTACCTCAGGAAGATGGTGGTATTTGGAATACAGGACAGAGCAGGATGGAATCGGAAGGGACTGTGGAAAAAAGTGAAGAGAAGGTTACAGAGAATCTGACAAAGTCAGTGATTAGAAAGAGCTTTCCGGAGCAGCAGAAAATATTAGAAACATTTTGCAAAGATGTCCGGGAGGGAAACATATCAGCAGAACAGGACAGACAGAGATTATGTGATGTGGAGGATGAACTGATCATTGATACAGTTGGGATGGGGAATCTTTCCTTTATCCTGTGGCTTCTTACTTTAAAACATGGCATCCTACCGGAAATCCAGGCGGTCAGATCAGAACAGGATGGGATCCTTTGTTTTCATGGATATCAGGTCGCGAGGATGTCTTATCTGGCAGTCACACTGCATTTTATAGATATACAGGATGGAAAACTGATGATAGAAGGGGCTGTATCGGTTCCTGCTATATGGAAGACAGACTGTTCTTTCTGTACGGAGGTTATTCGGACGTCAGGGAATGATATAAGTATTAAAAAGGAAGTAACCGCACTTCAAGACTTGAATGATTGTGAAATGGATTTATATCTTGGAAAATATCCATATGAGAGTAAATCGGTTTTTAAAATAGAGGCAGAGTTGGTGGATGCGGACATAAAAATTACATTTTATAACCAGATAGGCGGACAAAATTATAAATACGGAAAAATAAATGTTATGCGTTTTTGTCCTGTGGCAGATCTGTTGCCTGGACAATATGCGGCAAAAGACGGCTACATCGTGACAATAGAGGGAGATGCGATCTATTGTCGAAGAAGCAGCGAGCAGGAAGTAAAGAAGAAAGAACAGGATTTTGAAGAAGAACTGACCTTGATTGGAACAGAAGAAGCATGCAAGGCAGTGGCACTGAGAAGAGAATATTTCAAACAAAAGAAAAAACAGACAAAGCCAATCTGGCTTTTCATGGATCGTGTCAATCGCGCGGATGATAATGCAGAAGTTCTTTTTGAATATGTGCAGAAGGATAAAAATATAGAAAGCTATTTCATAATCGATGAATGTTCCAATGATTATACCCGATTAAAAAAAATTGGAAAAGTGATTGCTTTGAATTCTCCGGAACACCTGAAGCTGACAGTATTGGCAGATTACATCCTTACATCTCAGGCAAATGGGCTTGTGGAGAATCCATTCCAGGAAAGCTCGGAGTATTACAGAGATCTTTATCACAGACCGAAGATGATATTTTTGCAGCATGGTGTAACCAAAGATGATCAACATACAACGTTTAACAGATATAACACAAACCTGGCCGGCTTTATAACAAGCACAAAAGCAGAGTATCAGTCAATCCTTGATGGAAAGTACTATTACACGAAAGAGGAAGTATGGCTGACCGGAATGCCCCGGTTTGACCGTCTCTATCACAATGAGAAAAAAATAGTATTGATTATGCCGAGTTGGAGAAAAGGACTGATGAGCCAGCAATGGGACGAAGGTACAAAGTCCATGATCTGGAAAAAGGAAGATGATTTTGAACAAAGTGAATTTGTAAAAAGATATCAGTCACTTCTAACGAACCTTGAATTAATCTGTGCCTGCAAAAAATATGGCTATCAGATTGCATTTATGCCGCATGCACTTCTGGAACCATATATAGACAGCTTCCTTTTGGAAAATACAGACTGCTTGTACTGGGATAAAACTAAGTCCTACCGGGATGCGTTTGCGGAGGGGGATCTGCTTGTGACGGATTACAGCAGTGTCGCGTTTGATTTTGCATATTTGAAAAAACCGGTTATTTATTATCAGTTTGATAAGGAAAGTTTTTTCAGGCAGCATACCTACCAAAAAGGTTACTTCGAATATGAAAATGACGGATTCGGTCCGGTTGTACAGGAAGAGAAAGAACTGGTAGAGCAGATTATTCGTGCAATGGAAGGCAGATGTATGTTGCAAGATCAGTACAGAAAGCGGATAGAAAATACATTTGTTTACGGGGAAACATCTGCATGTGAGCAGTTATATAAAATACTATTGGAGAAGACAAAATGAAAACAATTTCAATTATCGGATCCTGCCAGTCACGGGATATATTCAATACACACTTTATACCGGATTACAAAAAGGAATTTACGGTATATTCGTATTATACAATGACAAGTATGCTGTCCGTGATGGGAAAAGCGGTTGGATATCATTATCAAAATCTGATGAAATCAGGAATGAATGATGTGCAAAAAGAACACTGGTATTACGAATTAGAAAAGCCGATTCTTGTCACATTGAGAACAAAAAAGCCAGATATTTTACTGTTAGATTTTTATGCTGATGCTAGATATGGAGCTGTGCAATATCAGGACAGCTATATTGTCAATCGATACGAAAGAATTAAAAAAAGAGATGTGATTTGTCTGGAAGATCTGCAGGAAGTCTATGATTTTGAAAGAAACCAGGAGGAATTTCTGGAACGTTGGAAGGAAGCAGTTGAAGAATTTTTTATGTTTCTGGAAGAGTATCTGCCTGAAACAAAAATTGTACTGAATACAGTAAAGGGAACGAAGGTGATCTGTGATCAGGACGCTAATAAATATGTAAATCCTAAAATCAGGGATTTAAATGTTGATAAGATCAATCATATCTGGAAAAAAATGGATGCGTATGTGCTGGAAAACTATCAGGTGACACCGCTATTGTATAGCAGGCAATACTATTTGGATAAAGAGTATAAGTTTGGACTGGGTGTTGCATTGGTTCATTTTCATCCTGACTATTACCGGGATTGTTATGAGAAATTGCTGGAAGCGACAAGAGGAATGCAGGAAAAGATAGAATTTGATACTGGTAACCTGATAGAGGAATGTATGTTTCAATTTGGTTCTAAACATTGTTATCAGCAAAAAGGAAATTTTCAGATAAAAAAAGAGGTGGACACAGTTGCGATTTCACCGGTTGACTGCCGCACTGTTTTAGGAGAATATCGACCACATATATGGTCAAAACCAATAGAAGTACTTGGAAACGGAAAAGCGCAGTATAAGTTATCATTTTCGATAGAAATAGAAGATTTGTCCTGTGTACCAGAAGAACTGACTGTCTTTGCAATCCGGACATTCAAGAGAGTCTGGGAAGTGACGTACAAAGAATGCCTGGATGAATATATTATCCGGATACAAAAAGCAGATCTGGAATGTAGCAGGAAGCGTACGGTAGAACTTGAGTTTGTATCACATGGCAAGTATGTAAAGCTGGCGCCGTTCCTGATGCAATATATACCGGGAGTTACTTACAGTGAGATTCAATTACAGCGGATGAAATAGGAGGATAGAAATTTGAGTACGGTAAATATCATCATACAGCATAATCAGAATCATCCTGCTGCCACATATGTTCTGCTTAAGTCTTTGATTGAGACACGATATGCGGAAACAAACTATCACATTTGGATTTCTACGGGATGTGACTATGGAGAGCGTACAGAGCTATTAAGGCTGCAACCGGAAAAAATCCAGATTGAGATTGTTACAGAGGAAGAACTGAAAACACTTCCTGTAAAAAAGGCAATCGTATTGCAATGGAATACGATTGTAGTAGACGATCTATCCTTCCTGTATGAGATGGATTTAGGTGACAAAGTTATAGGAGCGGCTGCTAATATTCCAGAGCATATTTACAGGATTCCAGAATCTGCTTCAAAATTTAACGATGCCGTTATTTTACTGGATTGCACTACCTCAGACTGCTGGCAGAAAGCACAGAATCTGTCGAGCAGAACTGTAAAAGAATTGCCGGTATTTTGTAATCTGGCATATGATTTGTTACTTATAAATAGAAAGCTTTATAAAACAGAAGTCCTGCAGAATGCAATTCGGATGGAGAAAGTGGAGTTAAAAGAATTAAGGAAGAAAGCACTGGTTTTACGTTATGAAGAAACCTATTCTCCAGAACAATATTTTGATCATCCATATGCTGACCTGTGGTTGAAATATCGGTATGACTTTAAATCCAAAATGACGGGAGGGCTTATCTCATCGACAGAGACACTGGGAACGGTGCCGGAAGTGGATGAAAGAATGATACCGGTTAGTTTCTTTTTGAAAAATGAAGAGCTGCCATATGCTGTCCAGTTGATTCAGATGCTGGAAGAAAAAAGTTCTGTAGAGGAAAAACTGGATATCAGGATTTTATATACAGCTCTTTCTGAGCAAAATAAGAAGACACTGTTACAGATGAGATCTGGAAAAACAAAGATTGTTCTGTATAACGTAGAACGTGCATTGATGTATGAACCGTACAGCAATCCACTGACACTGCTTCCGAAGATATTTGCCGATTACCGTACAGCAATCTGGATAAATGTCAGAATTGTGGAGATTGGAAATCTGGCAGATTTGTATCAATGTTCTATGGAAGAAATTTATTTCCGCGCAGCGGTAAGGCGGAATGAGGAAAACTTTGCGAGCATTCCTGATACATCCCTGATGCTTATCAATACGAAAAAGTGGATACAGGATCATGTGACGGAAGCAATCAGTAATAAAGAAGAGACAGCAAAAGATTTTTCAGAAGCACTCTATGCAGTATGTAAGAGGGCAATTGGAAAACTTCCAGATGAATTTCAACAGGTAAAAATGTCAGCAGACAAGGAAAAAGAGGAAGAAAAGGTGAAAGATATCATTGAAAGACTGGAAGTTGCAGAAAGGCAGAATGCAGAGTTGTCAATTGAAATGGACAATTTAAGAAAACAGATAGAAGATCTGAGGCAGCAAAATGAAGTTTTAAATCAGGAGCGTGGACAGTTTTTATATGAACTGCTTGAAACACGAAAATCATTTACATACAAAGTAGGACGTTTTATCACGTTTCTTCCAAGAAAATTAAGAAGCAAAAGGTAAATGTGATTCGAGGACGACGGAAGGATAAGAAGTAGATGAAATATAATCAGACATTTCATGCAGTTTTTGCAGGATGTAAAGAAAATAGACTCTATATTCGTATAAAACCCAATCAGCCAGATGCAGAGAAGTACATTTGGAAAATACAGACGGAGGATGGCGGATACAGGCAGATAGAAGCGGAATGGAAAACAGATAGAGAAAATGGCAGAGTTCTTTTTGGTATTCCGGTTTCTGTACTTGAAAGAGGAGCAGGTTTACAGAATTCAGTTACTTTTGCAGTGGAAACAGAAGGAACGATCGGACTATTAAAAAATAAAAAAATAGCTCCATCCAGGCAATATTTAAAGGAAATCTATGACAGGAGTCCACTCTATGGAGTCACAATTTCCTGCAGCTGGTCGGATAAAGTACTTCTTCCGTACTATAAAGTGGATGGCACTTTATGTATAGACATTGTTTTGGAAAAGGATATTTATGAAAAACAGTTTCGGAACGAGATAATCTTTAAATCAAATTGTGGTGAAAAAATCTATTTGTACACAAAGTGTAAAAAAATGCCGGGAAGTTATCTTGGAATATATCCATCAGGAACAGATTGCGAAGATTTGTCTGCGATGATTTGTTGTGATGAAATGGAAGAAGATAGCCAGAATGTATACATGAGATTTCCTGTGGAGAAAAATGATCTTTGCGAAGCATATGAGACTGCATGGAGATATCAGAACAGAATCTATCATGTGCCGTTAGTGGAGGCTGCGAAAGATCCTGCTGAGAGAAGAAAATATATAAATAATGCTTTAAGCAAAAGGAATATTCAAAATTGTAATGCATTTATTCATGATGGTGAGCAATATACTTTGGATGAATTCCTGGCAGAAGATGTCGGACCAACCGGAAAAATGTATGCCAAATTTATTCAGAATCCGGATGGCACTGTGTGGATAGAGCCTATCCAGAAGATGGGTGACGTGATAGAGGCAAGACTTGTCATGTTCAACACACAGGGATTGGGAATCGTCTCGACACAGCCAGTACCTGTTACAAATGGAATCGTAGAAAAGTTTAAATTGGCAGCACCTGATATTGGAGGATCAGGAAAGGTTCTGAAACCGGTAAATTCTATCTGGGTACGAATCGCACTGGCAGTCAGAACACCGAAGGGCATTTATCTTACATTATTAAAAAACTATGATCTTGATACGACAATGGAAAAAGGTCCTATATATGATATCAGAAGACTTTATTGCAATGTAATAGGCGAGAATACGATCTGTGGTGTTCGGATGCTTGCAGTACCATATTACAGCGGAAATCAGTTGTTGGGGTTGAAATATGTACGGCCGGATCAGGTGTACCGATCCCAGTTCACGAATGAACTGCTGGATGTAAGCATAAAAAAGGATATCCTCACGGTTAAAATGCGGTGCAGGGATTGTGGTGGCAGATACAAAGGTGTCCTGCTTGAATATAGAAAAGAAAAAGAAGAAGACGCCGAAACGTATCCGGTTCCATATGAGTCGCTTGTGGAGGAAGATGGTTTCTGGATCATGATAACCCGGATTGACCTGAAAAAATATTATCTGCGCATGCTTTATTGGGATATCCGATGTGCATTTGAGAAAGATGGATCTATTTACACAGTATCCTGTCATTCAAACAACCAAAAGTTTCTGGATAAATACAGAGGTGTATTGATAGACAGAACTTATCCGAATAAGAACAGTATTTTGTTCCCTTATGCAACTGCCAATCAATCGGTTGCCCTTATGCATAGGGAGACATGTCCGCAGGATCACTGGAACTTCCGGTTGAAGGAACGGGTAGCACTGAAGCTGTATCATGCGTTTCAAAATTACTGGGATCACAAAAATATTTATCTGGTATTTGAGAAGTATTGTGTCATGGCACAGGATAATGGGTATTTCTTTTTCAAATATTGCATGGAATCAGAGGTAGAAAAAACGTTTCCGGGAAAATTATACTACGTGATAGATCCGCATGCGGCAGATTGGAAGAAATTAAAACCTTATCGAAGCCATGTAGTGAAATATCTATCCCTGCGGCATATGATTTATCTTCTGGCAGCCCATTTGCTGATCAGTACAGATACAAAGGGACATGCCTACGTATGGCGTTCTATGGGAAGTGAAATCAAGGCAGCATCTTATAAAAAGAAGCTTGTTTTCTTACAACATGGGGTAACGGCATTTAAGAGAGGACACTTCGAACGAGGAACAAATGTGGGATGTGAATACTTTATTACGACATCCCAGTTCGAGCATGATATCATACATAACTATTTGGGGTATCCGGAAGACGAAGTGCCGATTACCGGTTTCGCAAGATGGGATGTGCTGCATGACAAATCAGAAGGGCACAGGGAAATTCTTATGATGCCGACATGGCGGACATGGTTGGATGATGCGGAGAATGAGATCTTTGCAGAGAGTGACTATTGTAAAAATTATATGGCATTACTAAATGATCCGAAACTGGATGAGCTCCTGAAAGAATATGATGTGACGTTGAATTTTTACCTGCATCCAAAATTCCGGAAGTTTATTACAGAGTTTTCAGTTGTATCGGATCATATCCGGTTGATTCCATTTGGGGAAGAACCGCTGAATGAACTCATGATGCAATGCAGCCTGCTGATTACAGACTTCTCGAGCGTGGCATGGGATGTCTACTACATGAAAAAACCGGTTTTATTTTATCATTTTGATATAGAAGATGCGAATAAGACACTGGGATTCTATATGGATATGAAAAATGATTTATTCGGGGAGCGGGCAGAGACACCGGATGAATTGATGGCGTTGATCGTGGAATACATTCAGAATGGATTCCAGATGAAAGATGGGTATAAGCAGGCGCATGGAAAATATTTTGCATATGTAGATGATCATAACAGTGAGAGAATCTGGAAAGCGATTCAGGAAAAATTCGGACAAGAACAGTAGAGAGGACAAAAGCATGAGTACTTATAGTTTCGTAGAAGACATAAAAAATATGCAGCAGAGGAATAACGGGCTGGAGCAGTTAAAAAATAAAACCGTTTTGGTAACAGGAGCCACAGGACTGATAGGTTCGATGGTGTGCAGAACCTTAAGCTCTCTGAGTGCGATAAATGGATGGAACATCAGAATATTTGCCATGGCGAGAAATACGAAAAAGGCACAGGCAATATTAGAAAATGTGGAACAAAATAATAATATTTTTTTCATGGAGCAGGATCTTGTAAATCCAATTCAGACTACAGAAACATTTGATTATATCATTCATACGGCGTGTCCTACTGCGAGTAATGTATTTATCACACAGCCGGTAGAAACAATTCAGGCGATTGTGACAGGAACGATGAATGTTTTAGAACTGGTAAAGCGGTCGCAGTGTAAATCCGTTATTTATCTATCCTCAATGGAGGCATACGGACAGATTCTTCATGAAAATCTTTTGAAGCCAGAGGATGTTGGTTATATCAATCCATTAAGTCTGAGAAGCTGTTATCCAGAAGGAAAACGTATGGCAGAAAGTCTATGTGTAAGTTATTTTAGCGAATATCAGGTACCGGTGAAAGTAATCCGGCTGGCACAGACCTTTGGCCCTGGAATTTCGCCGGAAGATGGCAGAGTTTTTGCACAGTTTATCCGGTCTGCAATGCATGGAAAAGATATTGTGATGTTCACAGAGGGCAGCTCAAAAAGAATGTATCTGGATACAATGGATGCCATCAGTGCGATTCTGACCGTTTTGTTAAATGGAAAAGATGGAACTGTATATAATGCGGGAAATCCGGAAACCTACGGTTCTATCCGGGAAATGGCAGAATTAGTACTCCGCGAATTTGGAAACGGAACGTGTAAACTTGTGATTGACCGTTCAAAAGATGTGGGACAGTATCCACCGGATAATATGCTGAATCTGGATACAACATTACTTGCGGATTTGGGATGGCAGGCACGATATGGTTTGAAAGAAATGTATACGAGAATGTTAGAATCGGCAAAGGAGGAAAAATAAATGGTAAATGTGTTAATTTTTGCAGGTGGAGTAGGAGCAAGAATGAAATCCAAACAGATTCCAAAACAGTTTCTTGCAGTGGAGGGAAAGCCAATTATTATTCATACACTGGAGCATTTTTCCAACCATAATATGGTCGATAACATTGTGGTTGTATGTCTGGAAAGCTGGATCGATGAGCTGAAATATCAGATTGACAAGTATTCTGTAAAAAAAGTAGTTGGTATTATCCCGGGTGGAAAGACCGGGTTTCAGTCTATTCATAATGGCTTAGTCCGAATCGCAGAAACTGCCAAAGATGATGATATTGTTCTGATTTGTGACGGAGTAAGACCAATGCTTTCTGAAGATCTGATCACAACCTGCATCGAAGATACAAAGAGATATGGAACAGCAGTACCGGTTACACCAAGCATTGATTCAGTATTGTTTAGTGAAGATGGTATAAATTGTGGAAAAAATCTGGAAAGAAAAAATATTTATATCACACAGGCACCTCAGGGATACAAAATGAAAATTATTATGGATGCACATACGGAAGCTATAAGCAAAGGTGTTGAGTCTGTCTCTTCCGGAGATCTTATGATTGAACTCGGTAAAGAGATACACATTTTCAAAGGCATTCGTGAAAACATCAAAGTGACGACACCGGAAGATCTGAATGCATTACGGGCAACACAGTATTATGAGCATTTTAAAAACTTTTCGAGAGAGGAATTACAATATCAAATTTAAGTGAGGAAATAACGTATGTCAAAATTTTATTTTTCGATGATTATTTATGTAGATAACGATGAACAGTTAAATCATTGTATTAAAAGTATTTTCAGTACAACAAATGAAATACATGAAGAAACAAAAATTATTATCGTAGATCCAATTTGTTCAGAACTATCTGTATCCGTCAGCAATACATGGAGGGAAAAACTAAATAAAGATCAATATTGTTACATAGAAGCCAGGGATATGTCTGTTGCAGAGGCTTATAACATGGCTATACCAGAAATGAGAGGAAGTTATGTTAATTTTTCATTGGCTAGTACCTGGTTTGATGCAGGTACATTAGAGTGTGTGAAATATGTTGCAACAGAAAGAGAACGTCCAAAGATGATAAGCTTATCTCCATGGACGGTAAATGAAAAAGAAGAATTTCTGCAATATAAAATGTCACCTGCTCCAATTGAAGGATTATATGAAAGTATTCGTTTTTATAAAAAACCGGAAAAATTGCAACTGATGTTTCACGCATATTTTATTCGTACATTTTTAATAAAAAGTGAAAATTATGACAGAAAATTCAGACCGGAATTACATGACGATGCTGTAGTAGAAATGTTGATGGAGCTATTAGCTGAGTGGAGAGGTTATGTGTATATATCCGATTATAAATTTCATTATACGTTACAATTAGAGGATAATACATCAGCATTTCTCGGTCAGCATTATGAATGGTGGTATAACGATTCCCTAAAAAATTGGATTCTTCCATTTGCCGAGAAATGGGCTAAGAAAAAATGGCCGCTAGAACCTGCAATGAGATATGCAATTTTATATTTTGTTTTTGCACGCTATAACTGTAATTATAATGATAGAAATAAAGGTGTTATAACAGGAGACAGACTGGATGAATTTGCTCACTTGACAGGTAAAATATTGCAGTATATTGATAATGAGATGATTATGAAAAAAAAATCATCAAGTTTATATGCAATTCCTCGATCAATGAGGCTATTACTATTAAATTTAAAAGCAAAAGAAGCGCAATGTAATTCCGAGATAGCTGTTTTGAATAACCAGTTTTATTTATGGAATTATCGGAAAAACAATACAAGCCAGACATTAGGGATACTTGATTCCGATTATTATCCGAAAAAGCAGGAATTAGATGATCAGGGAAAAGAACTGACACATGATCTTTCTCTTTTTACTGTAGAGAGAAAAGAAACGATACCGGAAATAAAACCAGCATATGAAAAAACACTATTGCAACCGATAGGACTGATTGAAAAAGAACAGATTATCTTAAATGTTATTAATTATAAAAATGGAATGCTGGAAATAGATGGAACATTTTCCGGAGGAGATTTCCTATCAAAAGAGCAAATTAAACTGAGAGCAGACCGGGATGGACAAAGTATACCAGTAGAATTTTCAGAAGTTTATGGATTAAACCGTGTTTTTGGAGTTACTTATAATCATAAATATCAGTTCCATGTGAATATTCCGGGAACATCAGTTCTTGGATGTTCGGAGATACGCTTTTTCTTAGACTTAAATGGAGAAGATATGCCGTTGAAAATAAGAAGCAATTCTGTCCATGCTCATGTAAGACATGATGTCAGAGGACAATACTGGGCATATTGTGATGACTGGAGTCTGAATATTGCTGGAAATAGCAAATTACGTGTGATTCGCCTGACAGAGAGTGTGAGAAAGAAAAAGGAAACTGAGTTCAGAAATGAGCTTTCCAGAAGGGCGAAAATGGGCGATACGGCAGCGAAAAAAGCGTTGGAAATAAGAAAACGTTACTTCGAATTAAAAGAAAAAATGGGTAGTCAGCGTATTTGGATTACATTCGATAAGCTATATAAAGCAGGTGATAATGGTGAATATATGTATGATTATGTTGCTGCACAAGACGATGGAATTGATATTCGTTATCTGATAAAGAAAGATTCACCTGATTATATGCGGATGAGTGATAAAGGAGACAAATTATTACTCTGGGGAGAAGATGAAACTTTGATTACGGTATTACTTGCAGAAGCGATTCTGACTACGCATACCAATATTATTTCATATACCGGGTTTGAGAAAGAAATGATTCCTTATATTTGTGATTTGTTTAACAGTGTGAATATTTGCATTCAACATGGATTGACAACACAAAATATTGCACAGTTCCAGAACAGGTTATTTGATAACTTACAGCTTTATTTATGTGCTTCTCCGAATGAGATCGAAAACCTAAGCAGACCGATTTACGGTTACAGAGATAAAAACAGCCTAAAATTGACAGGTGTTGCAAGATATGACGGATTGAAAAGTAACGACAAGAGACAGATTTTAATTACTCCGACATGGAGACGTAATATTGCAAATGCAAACGTTGCACATGTAAAGAAGGGACACAATGAGTATTTCAAAAATAGTGAATATTATCGGATATATAATTCGCTGATTAACGATGAAAAATTGATTGAGTGTGCAAGAAAAACAGGCTATAAGATTATATATTTACTTCATCCGGCAGCAAGTGCACAAATTGATGATTTTGACCGAAATGATTATGTGGAGCTGATCCCGGCAGCAAGTGATATGAATTATGAGAAAATTCTTACAGAATCCAGTTTAATGGTCACGGATTATTCCGGCGTGCAGTTCGATTTCGCTTATATGAGGAAACCGTTATTATATTATCATCCGAAAACATTACCACCTCATTACGACGAAAGTAAAGCTTACATATATGAGACAGATGCATTTGGTCCGCTTATTGATAATCATGAAGACATGGTAAATACTTTATGTGAATATATGAAAAATCAGTGTGTTATGAAAGAAGAATACATAAAACGTGCTGATAAATTTTTCGCATATAAGGATTTTGGAAACCGCGCACGTATTTATAATGAAATTCTTAATTTCTTAGATGAACAGTAAAAGAAAGAAGAGGTAAGCAGCATAAAAGGAATCTGCATTTATGGCAGATATCCTTTTATCTGCTTGCATTAAAAATGAGGGAGAATAATGGCTGCATTTAATATATTAAGTTCCTGTATATGCAGGGATGCATTTGGATTCCAAGAAGATTGTAAGCATGAAGTAATAACTTTTTTACAATCAACGTCTCCTATTACATGGTTTCAATATAATAAGAGACCAGAACAACGAATTGAAATGGAAATGCTAGATGATATTGATTCATTATATAGATTTCAAAAGAAATGTATTGTGAAGGATTACAATAAAGAAATTCTCAGCAGTTATGATAAAAAAGCAGATTTTTTTATTCTGGATTTGGTATCACTTGCAAGCACAGGAATTGCTTCAATTGAGTGCGACAATGAACAACACTTTTTTACATATTCTAAATGGTTTAACAGAGCATACTTTGATGGATTGAAAAAGTATTTACCTGGAAAAATAAAAAAATATAATGCTGTTAATTTTTTGCAATCTCATGAGAATCTTTTGGAGAGGACGATAGATGGCATCGTAGACTGGTTATTAAATATAAAAGGTTATAAGGAAGATCAAATTATTCTTGTTAGAAATAAAAGAGTAGACTGCTGGTCAGATTATGAATACCTCTATTATTTTGATGGAAAAACTTCCAGGGAGACAGTGAACAAAAAGCTTGACGAAGCGTACGATTATTTTTATAAAAAAATGCCGGATTGTCACATGATTAGGATGCCATTTGATACATATGCCGACAAATTTCACAAATGGGGATTGACAGAATTACATTTTTGTAAAGAATTTTATGATTATCTGTATTTATGTTTTGATTTAATAGCTGCTGGAAAAGAAAAACAGCTTTCTGATACATTTTATGAGTATAGCAGTATATTGATAAAGAAAAAAGAACAGCTGTTATTAAACAGTGTGGGAATATTAGAAAAAGAATCTCTGATAGAGAGTAAGTTGGACTGCAATGCAGAAGGATACATTGTTGAAAAGAATAAAGAATTTTATTCCAGAGAAAATGGTGCATATGTAAGTCAGGGGCTATTGAAGACAAGTGTTCCAGTTCATGAATGGGGAAGGATTTATTCGGTAGTATATGTAAATGATCAAAAATTTTATGTGAACACGGATGACTGTGAAAAAGGTTATGTAGGGCATGAAACAGAAGTTGGAAATTCTTCATGGAAACTACAAAATAAAAGTACACTTGTAGTACTGAAAAATAACAGTTTCATTTTAAAAAACAGCGGAAGTAGCTTGAAGGCACAAATGCAAATTATTAATACAGTAGAAAATACAGAAAAGTTAAAGGGAAAAGCGTTGACATTTTCTGTATGGGCTAGAGTTCTAGAATACAATGATGCCGGGAAAGGTGGTCAAATTTCATTTATAAATGCAAATAATTATAATGCCGGTGTTTTTTGTGCAAAGGAAAATATTGATAATGTAGTCTGGAAAAAAATTTCTGTTTACTATCATGTTCCGCAGGATGAAGGATTTAAGGGAATAACGGTATGTTTAAGGGCTTTGGCAGGATCTGATAATAATGGAAAAGCAGCAGTTGTGGAATTCCATTCACCAAAATTGGAAATAGGAAGTTTAGGTATTTGAATACTAACGAAAAATACAAAAGTATGTAGATAAATTTTAGGGAGAGAGAGTATGGCAACATTTAATATACTAAGTTCCTGCATATGCAGAGATGCATTTGGATTTCAGGAAAAATGTGAACATGATGTGATTACTTTTTTACAATCAACATCTCCATTGACTTGGTTCCAGTTTAGAGATAAACCAGTCAATTTTTTAGATGAAAAAGTGTTTGAAAATGTCAAAAATTTAACAAGTTTTCAAAAGAGATGTATCATAAAAGATTATAATAAGGAAGTTTTAAGTGCATATAAGACAGATGCTGATTTCTTTATTTTGGATTTTACAGATTTTGCAAGTGCTAATCTAGCTGAATGCATAGATGAACAAGGAAGATCACATTTTTTTTCATATACAAAATGGTTTTCAACTGCGTATAAAAATGAATTGAAAGAATATTTGCCAGAAAAAATGGTTGTCCATAATGCAGTAAAAATTTTGCAGGACGAAAAAATATTGAAAGAAACAATTGACAAAGTCATTGAATGGCTTCTTGTAGAAAAAGGGTATAAGGAAGATCAAATCATTCTGGTAAGGAATAAAAAAGTAAGTGCATATACGGATTCAGAAGTTTTGGTTTATTTTGATAATGAATACAGACGAAATCAAATAAATTCTACGTTGGATCGCATCTATGATTATTTTGCAAATAAAATGCCAAAGTGTCATGTGATTGATATGCCGATTGGAACATATTCCGATAAATTTCATAAATGGGGAGTTACGGATTTACATTTTTGTAAAGACTATTATGACTATTTATATCAATGTTTTGACTGTATAGCGAAAGAAGAGGAGACACAAATCCCAAAGCTTTTTTATAAGTACAGTAAATTATTGACTGAAAAGAAAGAACAGCTGATCAGAAACAGCTTTGACAGAGTTGGAAAAGAAAATCTATTGTCGGATGATTTATGCAGTGTTTCCGGGAATTATATAGTGGAACAGGGAAAAAATTTTTATTCGAGAAAATTGGAAGAATATAAGAAAGAAGGACAGACAAACAGGTGCTTTCCGATTGTAAATAGTGAAGGGATATATTTTAAAATTTCTGTAAATAACCGGGAATTTTATGTGCAGTCAGATGATTGTAAAAAAGGAGCAGTCGGGCATGGAACGGTAATTGGAGATGGATCCTGGAAGTTACAAAATCAAAGTACTCTTGTGGAAATAAAGACCAAAGGAATTGTGGTAGGTCATAATGGAAGTTCTTCAAAAGCACAGATGCAAATTATTTCGACCATAAAGAATAATGAAAGACTAATGGGAAAGTTGGTAACATTTTCGGTGTGGACACGCGTATTGGAGAAAAATAATGAAGGAATGGGGGGCTGCATTGCATTTATAAATGCAAATGATTATAATGCTGGCACATTTTGTGCGAAAGAAGAGTTTGATAATACTGATTGGAAGAAAATAGCGGTTTCCTACTGGGTGCCGGAAGGAGAGAATTTCAGGGGGTTGACCGTATGTTTAAGAGCATTTGCAAGTACGGATAACTCCATGCATGCAAAAGTAGAATTTTATGCGCCGAAAGTTCAGATAGGAAGTTTTACAATTGGTTAAATAGACAGGATTTGAAGAAAAAAAGCTACATAGTATTTTCTGGAACATGCAAAAGAAAAAAGTCCCATTTCTGGTGAAAATGTTCTAAAACGGAAAATACTATTTTAAATAAAATATAAGTAAATAAAGGAGGATTGCAGCTATGAGGAAAATGTTAAAAAGAATTTTCTGTATATTGTTGAGTATTTGCATGATATGCCTTTGCTTTGGTGATATGAATATCTATGCAGCAGAAACTCAGGGACCGGTAATAGATGCGGATAGCCTGACACTCAGCACAACAAATGCAACTGTGGGGGATGTGATAACAATTTCAATCAGGATAACGGATGAAAATGAAATTGATGGTGTTTATTTTAATTTAGTAAACACGGAAACAAATTATTCCATGGTTCATGAACAGATGAATTATAATGAAACGACCGGGTTATATGAGTATCATCTTGCAATAACAGATCAAATGCCGAATGGTCGCTGGAAGGTTGTTTATGTAGGAGCGCAGGATACAGCATCAAATTATAAAGAAGTATATGATTTTGGAGGCAGGGAATATTTTGCAATAACTGGGACAAATGCAGATTCACAGGCTCCGATCATAGATGCATCAAGCCTGACAATCAGCAATAAAAATGTTGCGGTTGGAGACACAGTAACAATTTCTGTTAATGTGGTAGAGAATCAAGAAATTGGTATTGTTCGTATGTCATTAGAGAATACAAAAACAGATTCAACAATATATAATTTGCAGATGAATTATAATGGCAATACAGGACTCTATGAATACCAATTAGAAATAACAAGCGAACTAGCAACAGGGCAGTGGAGAGTTTATTCTATTGAAGCGTATGACAGAGCCGGAAATTATGACAGCATAAATGATTTTGGCGGAAATGAATTTTTTGAAGTGAGTGAAGACACGAATACTGGAATTGATATGGAGCTGCCGGTCATAGATGTAGATAGTCTGACACTTAGTACGTCAAAAGCATCATTAGGGGATGATGTGACAATTTCAGTTAAAGTAACTGGAAAAGAAGAAATAGAGAATGTTTCTTTAGATATTATGAACACAGACTCTTTTTACACATTATGCGGACAGACTATGAATTATAATGATGCGACCGAGTTATATGAATACCATTTTAAAGTAGACCAGGATACGTTAAATGGTGTGTGGAAAATTTCATATTTGTCAGCAAGCGACAAAACAGGGAGAACAAATAGTGTAACTGATTTTGAGGGAAGAGACTGTTTTGAAGTATTCGTGGAAAAAGATACACAGGCGCCTGTAATCGACAGAGAAAGTCTGAAAATCAGTAGAACGAAAGCAACAGTTGGGGACATTGTGAAAATTTCAGTTAAAGCTACGGATAATACAGAAATTGACAAGGTTAAGCTGTCTCTTAATAATTTAGACGCTAATTGTAATATTTCGGATCTTCAGATGAATTATAATGAGGCTACCGGATTTTATGAGTATTCTTTCCAAATAGAAAATGGAACACCAGATGGGCGGTGGAAGGTTTTCAGCATCACTGCTATCGATAAATGGAATAATTATGGCAGTGAGCATGACTTTGGTGAAAAAGGATACTTTAAAGTAATTGGAACAACTCCTGATAAGCAGGCACCTGTAATAGACAGGGATAGTTTTACAATTAACAGAACGCAGGCTTCAGTCGGCGATGTAATGGCGTTTGCTGTTAAGGTGACAGATAATACGGGTGTTGACAGTGTATATTTGTCTTTGAAAAATGAAAAGGCAAATTATGTATGGAACGGTTTACCGATGACCTATAATGAGGCTACCGGATTTTATGAATTTCAGTTTGAAGTAACAGAGAATACGAAAAATGGTCAGTGGAAAGTAGAATCGGTGAATGCATACGATGCTCTGAGAAACGTTTCTACAGAAGATTTTGATGGGACAAAATATTTTGAAATAACCGGAACAAATGTGGATTCACAGGCACCGGTGGTTGACGCAGACAGTGTGTCATACAGTAAATCGCGGGTGACAGTTGGCGATACAGTAACGGTATCGCTAAAAGTTACGGATGACAGAGAGCTTGATTATGTTTTTTTGGTTCTTGAAAATACAGATACGAATTATATACCGTTTGATTTCTATCCAATGACTTATAATGAAGAGGCAAAACGTTATGAATATGACTTTAAGATAACGGATGAAATGCCAAATGGTCACTGGAAACTATCCTATATCACGGCATTTGATAAGGCTGGAAATTGTACGCATGTGAGTGATTTTGGAGAGAAATTCTTTGAAGTAACGGGAACAAGTGCAGATTCAGAGGCACCTGTCATCGAGAAAGAGAGTCTGACATTTAGCAAGACACATGCAGTATTAGGAGATGTAATTACAATTTCTATTAAGGCAACTGATAATGTAGGTGTTACAGGGGTTTCATTATCGCTTGAGAATACAGAAAAGAACCGTATAATATCATATTTATCAATGACTTATAATGAAATCAGTGGTTACTATGAGTATCAGCTTGAGATAACACCAGAAATAGTGACAGGATATTGGAAAGTCAGCAGTGTGATGGCGGCTGATAAAAAATCCAATAGCAGTACGGTAAGTGGATTCTCAACAGAATTTTATGTAGCAGATGAAGATGAATTAGAGAATGTAGTATTAGGAAACTTTATCAATACAGAAAATGGTGTGCAGATCAGCTGGTCGCCAGTAGAAAATGCCGATACATATAAAGTATATAGGAGGATAAAAAACGGCAAATGGGTGACACTTGCCAGAGGGGTGAGTGGAACCACATACACAGATAAGACAGCTGAAACAGGTACGACGTATTATTATACAGTGAGGGCAGAAAAAGGAACTGTATTAAGCCCGTCCTGTGATGGAACAAAAAGTATTACCTGCATAAAGAAACTGGAAGATGTATCAATAGAAAGTGTACTTAACAGCAGTAACGGGGTTGAAGTAAAATGGCAGGCAGTGTCTGACGCAAAAGCATACAGAGTGTATCGCAGGTTAAACAATGGGAAATGGACATTATTGTCAGGCAATACAACAGGAACAAGCTATCTGGACAAATCCGCGCAGAGTGGTGCTACTTATTACTATACTGTGAGAGCAGTAAATGACAAGGTAATCAGTCCGTCCTGTGATCAGAAGCGTAATATCACCTGTGTGAAGCAGCTGGATGATGTTTCAGTTGGAACACTGCAGAATACAAATCAGGGAGTAACAGTCAGCTGGTCGTCCGTATCAGGGGCAAAGGCATATCGCGTATATCGAAGATTGAGCAATGGGAATTGGACAGTTCTGACAAGTAATGCAACAGGAACAAGTTATCTGGATAGAACTGCACAGGAAGGAATAAGATATTATTATACGGTGCGGGCATTAAATGACAAATTAATCAGTCCATCCTGTGATCAGACCCATGCGATCACCTGTGTAAAGCAACTGCCTGATGTGATAGTTGGAACATTGCAGAATACAAGTCAGGGAGTAACGGTTCAATGGTCATCCGTATCAGGAGCAAAGGCATATCGTGTATATCGAAGGACAGCAAATGGAAGCTGGACAGTTCTGACAAGTAATGCAACTGGGACAAGCTATCTGGATAAAACAGCACAAAATGGGGTCACTTATTATTACACAGTGCGGGCATTAAATGACAAAGTGATTAGTCCATCCTGTGACAAGAAGAAATATATCGTATGTGTCAATAAGCTTGACAATGTAAAGATGGAGAATCTGAGCATTATAGCAACAGGAGTACAGGTAAAATGGGAAAAAGTTGATAATGCCCAGAGTTATAGGATTTATAGAAGAACAGAAAATGGAAAATGGATGGTATTGGCAGATAAATTTATTGGAACGGATTATACAGACAAAACTGCTGAAAATGGAACAACCTATTACTATACAGTCCGTGCCATAAATGATAAAGTGATGAGTCCATCTTATGATGGCAGCAAGAAAATTAAGTTTTTGAAATAACAGTTTTTGGGGAAAGGTGGATTACATATGAAATATAAGAAAAAAATATTAAAACTGGTATGTGCAATTTTTTTACTTTGTACATGTTTAATTGGATTTCAGACACAGGCAAAAGCAGAAACGTATGAAACGCCTAATTATACAACTCCGGTAAGCAGTTATGAAGAATTGGAGTCGCGGCTAGAAGCATTGGAAGCAAAATACCAGAATAAATATTGGACAACTACGGGAAATAAAGAAGGTGTCAATGGAGCTAAATCAAAGCAGTATTATGGTTCACAATGTAATGGATTTGCAAAATATATTTTTAATGATTTATTTTGCACTGGGTCTATAGGAAGTTATGCTGATGCTACAAATTATTGCATTACTAATCCTAATGGAGCAGTATTAGTTAACCAGGCTTTGAATTACGCAAAAGGGGATAGTGAAACTATAAAGAACGTTTTAAGTCAGGCAAATATAGGAGATTTTATTCAAGTTAGACGCCGAAATACAAGCAACCCACATAGTATGATTGTTGCCGGAAAGACTGATAATGGACTGATAATTTTTGATTGTAATAGGAATGGTAATGGATGTTTAGTGACAGTCTATGGATATGATTTCAAAAGTATTTCAGATGAAACGATCGGAATTTCTTTGTACCATTCTACAAGATATCCGGCAATATCTGAAAAATCTTTTGATTTCTACAACCAGGAAGATAATATAACGATCAGTGGAAAATACACTTTCCGATGGAAGCAAACTGGATACGGAACATGTGATGTCAATCTTGACATTTTTGGAAGAGGTCTCGGTACTATATATCCGGATGAAAACGGATATTTTTCATATGAACTTAATACAACGGAGTTTGAGAATGGAACTTATACATTAGGGGCAATTATTCGTAGTACGGATGGATCAGAGAAATATGTAACAAGGTCCTTTACGATTGATAATGATAACGAAGCTCCAGTGATCAGCAATGTTCATGTTTTTAACCTTACGAGTGGTGGGTATTATATTTCCTGTGTTGTAACAGATAATAAAGCTGTTCAAAGAGTAACTTTTGCGACATGGACAGAAGCAAATGATCAGGATGACATTATTGTTCCGGAAGTACAACCAGAAGGAAATCTTTATATTTATCAGGTGAAGACATCAGATCACAATAATGAAACAGGTCCATATGTAACACATATTTATGCATATGACAGTCAGGGGAATGTTTCCGATTATCGTGTTGGTTCCATTGTTTTACCAAAAGATTACCAGATTGAGGGAACAAATACGACGCTGGCTTATTTAGAAGAGGAAGATGGAATTCATATTGTCAGCTGTAATCAACTTCAGAAAAATGTGGTTGGAAATCTGGTAATTCCAGAAAAAATTAATGGAAAAAAGGTTGTGGCAATTGATAATGATGTTTTCTTTGAATGCACAGGGATAACCAGTGTATCAATACCGGAAGGTGTTACAAAGATAGGGGGACTGGCTTTTAGAAATTGCAGCAATGTTCGAACTGTTAATCTTCCGGGATCATTGGTCTATATTGGACAGTATGCGTTCGAAGGCTGTGGTGCATTGACGGATGTGAACTATAACGGAAATCAGGCAGCGTGGAACACAATATCTGTTGAAGGCAACAATGATGCTCTTTTGCATGCTAATATTCATTATAATGCCAATTCTGATAAGGAACCACCGGCAATTGATGTGGAAAGTTTGAAATTCAGTACAGAGCAGGCAGTTGCCGGAGATGTGGTAACAATTTCTGTAAAAGTTACAGATAATAAAGAAATAGACCGAGTTCTGATATCTCTTGAGAACAGTGATGCAAAGGAATATCAGAATAATCGACCAATGGTATATAATGCAGTGTCTGGCTGTTACGAGTACAATTTCGAAATAAAAGAAGATACGAAAGCCGGAAAATGGAAAGTATCCAATATCCAGGCATATGATACATCTTCTAATAAAAGCATTGAAAGTGGATTTACTACTATGCTTCAGGTGACAGCCAATCAAACTTACACAGTTAGATATTGTGCAAATGGATCATCAGAAGAAGATGTGTTGAAAGAATATAAAATAGCAAATTCTGAAATAACAGTTGAAAATAATTTCTTTAAGAGAGCCGGCTATACTTTTGTTAACTGGAATACAAAGAAAGACGGAAGTGGGGTTTCTTATAATCCTGGAGAAAAAATATCAAAACCTGAGAAAAATACAACATTGTATGCACAGTGGCAGGCTGATCTGAAGAACGTTGTTCTTGGCGAATTTATTAATACGTCAAATGGTGTTCAGGTCAGCTGGGAAGCAGTGGAGAATGCTAGTGCATATAGAGTGTATAGAAGGACTGAAAATGGCAAATGGGGCATTATTGCAAAAGTAATGTCCGGAACTTCTTACTTAGACAATGCTGCACAGAATGGTGTCACATACTATTATACAGTGAGAGCAGAGAATGGAAGCAGCTTAAGCCCGTCGTTTGATGCAACAAAAAGAATTGTGTGCATAAAGAATTTGGCTGATGTGGTAATAGAGGGCGTAAATAATGGTGCAAATGGAGTTACAATAAATTGGAAATCCGTATCCGGAGCAAAGGCATATAGAGTATACCGCAGAGTAGATACGGGTAAATGGACAGTATTAACGAGCAATGCTGTAGGGACAAGCTATTTGGACAAGACAGCACAAACAGGAGTTACTTATTATTACACAGTCAGGGCATTAAATGATAAAGTAATCAGCACGTCCTGCGATCAGAAACAAAACATTACATGCGTAAAACAATTAGCAAATGTTACACTTGGAGCAATACAGAATAACAGCCAGGGAGTCACGGTAAGCTGGACAGCTGTGTCCGGTGCAAAATCTTATCGAATATATCGGAGAACAGTAAACGGAAGTTGGCTGGTATTGACAAGTGCAGCTACAGGTACAAGTTACTTAGATAAAACAGCGCAGGCAGGAATTACTTATTATTACACAGTCAGGGCATTAAATGATAAGATGATCAGTCCGTCCTGCGATAAAACACGTAGCATTACATGTGTGAAACAGTTGTCAGATGTCGTGATTGGGGCGATACAGAATACTAGCCAAGGAGTTACAATAAATTGGTCAGCAGTATCTGGTGCAAAGACCTACCGGGTATATCGAAGAAACATAAATGGAAATTGGACAGTATTAACAAGTAATGTAACCGGAACCGTTTATACAGATAAGACAGCGCAAAACGGGGTTACCTATTACTATACTGTTCGTGCATTGAATGATAATGTAATCAGTGCATCCTGTGACAAGAAGAAATATATTGTAAGTGTTAATAAGCTTGACAATGTAATAATGGGGAATTTGAGCAGTACATCGTTAGGCGTACAAGTGAAATGGAGCAAAGTTAATAATGCCAAAAGTTACAGAGTCTATAGAAGGACGGAAGATGGAAAGTGGACGATAATAGCAGATAAGGTAACTGGCATCAGTTACATAGATCAATCGGCTGAAAGTGGAACTACTTACTATTATACAGTCCGTGCCATTAATGATAAAGTGATGAGTCCATCTTATGACGGCAGCAAAAAAATTAAGTATTAAAGTATATAAATCCTGAAACAGAGCCATTACTATCAGAACGAAAAGATTTGATAGTAATGGTGTTCTGGGTTTTATGAGAATTTTGGGGAAGTATTTTAAAGGGGATATATCATCCTGGTAACAGCGAGGTAGAAAAATGGGAAAAAGAATAAAAAGATGCCTGGTTATTTGGTTAGGTATTTGTATGATGTTAAATTTTGTGAGTGGTATAAATGCTTATGCGGAAGATACACAGAAACTAATGATTGATATTGATAGCCTGAGCATTAGTGCAACACAGGTGACGGTTGGAGATATTGTGACAATTTCAGTCAATGTTACAGGCACATTTGAAGTAGATAATGTTTCTCTGAATCTGGCAAACACGGAAACAAATTATCCATTGGAAAATTTACCAATGAGTTATAATACAACAACAGGATTATATGAATACACGTTAAAAGTGACTGATGACATGCCTAATGGAATATGGAAAGTCTCAGATATTATGGCAACCGATAAGGCTGGAAATGGTAGGAAAGAAACTTTTGATGAAAAAAATAAATATTTTAAGGTGACAGGAACAAACGGGGATTCACAGCCACCAATAATTGATGCCAGCAGTCTGATGGTAAGTACAACAAGTGCGACAATCGGAGATATTGTAACAATTTCCGTCAGAGTAACGGATGACACGGGAATAGGTTATGTTTACTTAGAGCTTGTAAACGAAAGTTCGAATTATCATAGTTCGGTGCCAATGAATTATAATGAAATTACTGGACTTTATGAGTATAAATTTGAAGTGACGGACGAAACAAGAGAAGGGTTGTGGAAGATTATATTAATATCTGCAACAGATAAAATGGGTAATGTTGCCAGTGAGACAAATTTTAACAGTGGTTATTTTGAAATAAATGGAACAAATATGGATTCAAAAGCGCCTGTAATTGATGCAGATACTGTTAAATATAGTATGCAGCAGGCAACAGTAGGTGATATTGTAACCGTTTCGCTTAAAATAACGGATGATGGGGAAATTGACTATGCATCTATAGAACTCCAAAATATGGATACAAATTATATACTACTTGAACGTTGTCTGATGACTTACAATGAAGTGAGTGGACTTTATGAATATCAGTTTAAAATAACAGATGAGATACCGAATGGCAGATGGAGGCTTTCAGTAGCTACGGTCTGTGATAAGGCATCTAATTATTCACGTGAAACGAATTTTGGTGATAATTATTTTGAAGTGACAGGAACAAATGCAGATTCAGAAGCACCAGTTATTGATGCAAGTAGCTTAAGATTCAGTAAGGCTCAGGCTACAGTTGGAGATATGGTAACTGTTTCAGTAAAGATAACAGATAATGTAGGAGTTAGGGGTGTTTCACTAAATCTTAATAATGCAGAAAAGAACCAATATAAAACTTATTTACAAATGACATATAATGACAGAACGGAACTATATGAATATCAATTTGAAGTAACACCAGATATGAAATCTGGATATTGGACGGTTGAGAGTATTTATGCAGATGATAAACAGTTTAATAGCAATACGGTAAGTGATTTTCAGGCGATGCTTCTTGTAGTAGATGAAAATATTGTGAATAATGTATACAGTATTAGATATTGTGCAAATGGAACATCAGTCGAAGATGTTGTGAAAGAGTATTCGCTACCAGATGACGGAATAGTAATTGAAAAAAATCTTTTTGAAAAAACAGGTTATTATTTTACTGGTTGGAATACAGAGCAGGATGGAAGTGGGGGTTCCTATTATCCGGGAGACACAATTATGCCTTCTGACAGAGAAACTATACTATATGCACAATGGGCTGTAAAGTTGGAAAATGTTACAATGAGAGAACTGGTTAATACGGAAAATGGCGTGCAGATTAACTGGTCAGCAGTAGAGAATGCTGTTACATATAGAGTATATAGAAAAACAGAAAATGGTAAATGGGAAATTCTTACGACGAAAGCAACAGGAACACTTTTTGTAGATCATACTGCTGAAAATGGAAAGTTATATTATTATACAGTCAGAGCTGAAAATGGAAATAGTATAAGTCCGTCCTTTGATGGTACTAAGAAAATTACATGTATAAGAGAACTTGAAGATGTTGTAATGGTAAGTGTCTGCAACAGCAGTAATGGTGTTAAAGTGAATTGGAAACCTGTGACATGTGCAAAGGCATATAGAGTATACAGAAGGATGAATGGAGGAAAATGGACGTTGCTGGCAGGTAATGCAGGCGGAGTAAGTTTTCTGGACAGAACGGCACAGGAGGGTGTTACATATTATTATACAGTCAGGGCATTGAATGATAAAGTAATCAGTCCGTCATGTGATCAGAAACATAATATTGTATGTATTAAACAACTGACAGATGTCTCAATTGGTTCGTTGCAGAATACGAGTCAAGGTGTAATGATAAACTGGTCAGCAGTTTCTGGGGCAAAGTCATATCGTATATATAGAAGAAACGTGAATGGAAATTGGACAGTTTTGACAAGTAGGGCAACAGAAACCAATTATTTGGACAGAACCGCACAGGAGGGAACTACATACTACTATACAATCAGGGCATTGAATGGGGAGGTGATCAGTCAGTCTTGTGAAAAAATGCATAATATTGGCTGCGTAAAGCAGTTGCCAAACGTTACGATTGGAACAATGCAAAATACCAGTCAGGGTGTAATCGTTAATTGGTCAACGGTATCTGGAGCAAAGTCATATCGTGTATATAGAAGAACGATAGATGGAAGTTGGACAGTCTTGACAAATGGGGCAACAGGAACGAGCTATCTCGATAAAACTTCGAAAAATGGAATTACTTATTACTATACGGTGCGAGCGCTGAATGATAGAGTGATCAGTCCATCTTGTAATCAGAAAAAAAATATTTTAAGTGTCAATAAGCTGGAAAATGTAGTGCTGAGCAGTTTGAATAATACGCCATCAGGTGTTAAAGTAGAATGGAATACAGTAGGTAATGCTAAAAGTTACAGAGTTTATAGAAGAACGGAAAGTGGGAAATGGACTATATTGGCAGACAAGTTTACTGGAACAGACTACATAGATAAAACTGCACAAAGTGGAATCACATATTATTATACAGTTCGAGCATTAAATGACAAGGTGATAAGCCCGTCTTATGATGGAAAGCAAAGAATTGCATATTCCGTCTCATCAGAAACATAATATCGCCTGAAACGGAATAATCCTTTCCGCCCATCCGGGAAGCCTTTCCGTTCCAAACAGGAACTGTTTTATATTTATGATATAGTTTTTTTCGTAGTTAAAAATACGAAAGGAGCTATGATTATGCACAACTACAATATAATCATTGGCGTAATCAGATTACGCAACAACAAGGTGTCGTATCCAACAATTTGCCAGCGCTATGGCATTGGTAACAGTGGCATAGACCTAATCATGAATCGGTATAAAGAATCCGGTCATTCCTGGGAGAACTTCCTCAAACTGGAACCATCACAGGCGGAGGAACTTACCTATCCTCCAAAGAATATTTGATGATACGATTTACGAGCCAAACAGGCAGTTGGATACAACGACCATTGAACAGTTAGCTATCTGCAAATGGCTGGACGAAGGTAGAAACCTTCTAATCACTGGAGCCACCGGAGCAGGAAAAACCTATTTATCAAATGAACTGTGTATTGTTGCTATAAGACAGTTCAAGGCGGTTAAGTATATCAGGGCAAACACCATGATGAGTGAGATGGATCAGGCTCGTATCAATGGCACCTATATGGAGTATGTCAACCACATGGCGCGACTGGATATGTTAATAATTGATGAATTTGGGTTGATAATTCTTGATCTGGATAAATGCCGAGACTACTTTGAATCCATTGACAGCAGAGATAGTCAAAAAAACAACCATCATCGTATCTCAGTTACCGGTTAAGTCCTGGTATGACCTGTTTGCCGATAATACTTATGCGGATGCATGTCTTGATCAAATGATTCTCAAGGCGTTCCGCCTTGAGCTAAATGACAGGAACATGTGTAACCCAGTGTAACTTAAAGAAATGTCCCGTTTGGAGCGGACAGCCTTCCCGTTTGGAGCGGACAGCCTTCCCGTTGAAGCGTGCAGGCTGTTCCGTTCAAGCGGAATATGCAAAGAAAGGTAATCGTTAATGAAAAAAAGAATCGCTATTATGTTTTTCCTAGTAGGAATAGTTGCATTATCACATAATGAGATGGTTAAGGCGGCTGATTACAATGAATACACGTTAGACATGCAAGAGCAGAAGGATACGGAAAGCAACAATACAGAAAATATCCTTGAGGAACAAAATCAGGAAAATGACGTAATTCCTGGTATGTCCGATCAATCAGATCAGGATGTCAAAGAAAATGAGGTGCTTTCAAACTTAAATGAGCAGGTCGAGACAGATTCGGCGAACACAATTACAGAAAGTATTCTGGAGGTACTGGATCAGGAGGATATCTCTCTAAAGCTGCAGGCTGCAATTAAAGCAGGTTGCAAGCATATTTTTATCCCGCAGGGAGAGTACTATTGCACAGGCGTCAACTTAAATAGTATAGATGGACTTACAATTGAGGCAGCAGAAGGGACTATTATTAAACAATGTGGTTCAAATCCAATCCTATGTGTGGCGAATTCATATGCGGCATCAAATATTACCATAAAGGGTGGTGTCTGGGACGGAAACAATGTTGAGACACCTGTTATGAGATTTTATGGTGATATAAATGGAATATCATTTTCAAATCTCACGATTACAGGTTCAACTGACTGTGGAATACGGTTTAATAATTCTAAATCTGTGAAATTGGAAAACACAACCGTTCAAAATTGCGGAAGTTATGCGGTGCTTTGCGATAATGTGGATACCCTTACAATCACAAATAGTAAGATGAATACTTCTAAAAGCGGACTTACACTTAGAAATGGTACAGGTTCTGTATATATTGAAAAAAGCGAGTGTGATTCTAATACAGAGTATGGTATTTTGGCATCTGATTGTGCAGATATAACGATGCTTGAGGTTACGGCATCTGAGAATAATGCTGGTGTCAGAGTAGAAAATAACGTCGGTAAAATTAGCATGAAGAAGATTTATGCAAAGTCAAATAATACAATCGGAATTAAACTTTACAGGTGTTCCGGACAGATTGCATTTAGCAGATTAGAACCGCAGAATAACGGAAACTCGGGACTGGTTCTTGAGGAATGTACAGGGAATGCCACTGTATATAAGTCATATGCATACAGCAATGGAAATATTGGAATTGATATAAGAAATTGTGCTTATGTAAAGATTAACGGATGCTTAGTAAAATACAATACTAATTATGGGATTAATGTTGATGGAAATATTAAGCCGGATAATGCTTCTTGGGCATTAAAGGTAATTGACACGACAATCCAGAAAAATAATAATATTGGACTTCGAATTGTTAATATGCCTGATAAAAATAATAAAGTAAATATTGATGCGAATACTGTCTCAAATGAGAATGGAAGTGCAGGCTTTTACGCGGAAAATATTGGGTTTATTATTTTTAATAAAGTTTTAGCACAGAAAAATAAAGGTTTTGGTATCAATGTTAATCAAGGCAAATCTGTTACGATTGCGTCTTCTGATATAAATAAAAATACAGATGCTGGAGCAAGATTAAGTGCTTGCAATAAGAGCAAAATGACAGAACTGACCGTAAACGCAAACGGTAAAAGTGGTATTATAATCAAAAATTCAAAAAACGGTACCTTTACCAATATTACTGTAACAGATAATAAAGAGTATGGTCTGAATTTTAATGAAGTAGCAGGAGCAAATAAACTCTCCGGAATTACAGCTGCTGGTAATGCAAATTCAGGGTTTATTTTTACTAATTCGCAAGGAATTACAATGGATACTGCATGTTCCAGTATGCAAAACGGCGCACATGGAATTTATATTAATGATAGTAAAGTATCATTAAATGGTGTAGATGTTAATTCCAATTATTGGTGTGGAGTGTCAGCAACAGGTTCAGCAGCCAGATTAAATGTTAATGGTGGCACTTTTTTGGCAAATGGAACAAGACCTGATCAGTATGAAGATGATGATAATCTCTGCGCAGGAATTGGTGTATATGATGGCGCGACAGCAAAGATTGTAGAGGCTTCCTGTAATAAGAATCATGGGTGCGGCATCACAGCGGCAGGTTCAGAGGATGGTTCTTTGGTTAGTTCTATTAGTGTATATGGTTGTACTGCAAATGAAAATGGAGATCACGGAATCGGAGCACGACCATATGGAAAAATCAATGTTACCAAGAGTAATAATAATGTGGAAAATGTTATTTGTAACAATAAGTATACAGGGTTTATTTTAAATGACCATTGCTCAGCGGATTTTATCGAATATTGTACAATTAATGAAAATGGAAAAGCGGGAATCTCGATTAGTGAGAATTCATCGGTGAATCAGATTTCTCACAATACTATTATGGGAAATAAGGAAGACGGAATTCATGTCTCGGAGGGGTCAAGGACATTAATTGCATCCTGCGAGATTAATCGCAATGCTCAATCAGGAATTGGCATATATAGCAATAGTATAGTTGATAATATTGATGCATGCAACATAAACGAAAATGAGCACTACGGTATTTGTGTTGATGCAGGGGACGTGGCAAAGATTGCTGATAGTACGATTGTAAAAAATATATGGGCAGGCGTAATTGCCAGAAATAAATCAAAGGTAGACAGTATTTCGGGAATAACTTCACAAAATAATGAAACATATGGATTATATGTCAGCAATGGAAGTGTAGTAAATGTTGTTTCATCCAATTTTAATCAAAATACAAAGGATGGAATAAGAGTGACGGATAAGAATACCGTTGTAACTGTTAAAAAATCAAAATGTAATAACAATACGGACAATGGAGTAGCAGCAGTATCTGGCGCAGAAGTAAATATAAATGGAACAGCTGTCTCGAACAATTCAGGATATGGAATATACGTTGCAAAAGCCGCAAATACCAAGACAATAGAGAATTTGACGATATCTGGAAATGGTTCTGACGGTATTCGTATTACAGGAGATGGCACAAAAGTTACACTGATATCCAATGTAAATGTTACGAATAATGGGAAGTGTGGATTAGTTTTAACTGCAAATGCAATACTAGCAGAGATGAAGGCATGTACATTTGAAAAGAACCAAAAGCATGGTGTGGCAGTATATAAAGGAACAACATCTGACAACGTATCAGATTTGACTTCATGTGAAAATGGTTCTTACCAGATCTATGTGGAAGAAGGAGCTATTACATGTTTGGAGAGGCTGAAATAGATTTATTTTAGATGTAAAAACATAGTAAATAAAAGGAAAGTATACATTAAGATGATTGACAGAAAATACTTTAAAAATAGAAAGAAACAGATATGTTTTTTCATTGTATTTTGCCTAATGGTTATATGCTCGGGTTGCGGCAACCAGACAATGAAAAACACGGAATTTAATTCGGCATCTATGGAAACAAGTGAGAGCTTGGAAGCTTCCTCAGAAACAATATCACCAGAGGATACACCTGCAACCGAAGAACCAGAAGAACCCCCAGTTTCCCTAGGCACCTTCACCACGTACTTCAGTGGTATCGATGTCTGGGGCTGGACCGACACAAAAAGCCGCAGCGATGTGAACCTTCTTGCTGTTGTGAACACGGACACCCGTCACATCCTCCTGATCAACACCCCACGGGATTATTTTGTCGAGATGCCGATCAGCAGCGGCGCAAAGGACAAGCTGACACATGCCGGATTATATGGTGTGGATAATTCCATGGGGACACTGGAAAATCTGTACGATACCAAGATTGATTATTACCTAAGACTGAACTTTTCCGGCTTCGAATCCATTATTGATACACTGGGTGGAGTTGATGTTTATTCCGAATATGATTTTACAGTAGATCCGATTAAGCATTACACAGAAGGGTACAATCATCTGACCGGGCTTGAGGCATTAGCTTTCGTGAGAGAGCGACATGCATTTGCATCCGGGGATAACCAGCGGGGACGCAATCAGATGGCATTGCTTCAGGCGATGATTAAGAAGGTATGCTCCGTGGATTTTCTGATGAATTACGATGAGATCATGGAACAGCTTACCGATATGTACCGGACGAATATGCCGACGGAACTTGTTGCAGATCTCATTTTCAACCAGTTGTCAGACGATTCCGAGTGGACAATAGACACGTTTTCCGTTACCGGAAGCAGTGGGAAAGAGAGAACATATTCGACGCCGAATACGGCTGCTTATGTTATGATTCCGAATGTGGATGATATTGCGCAGGCGAAGGAGCTGATGGCGGCTGTTTTGGCAGAGACTCCGTAGAAAGATCCGTTCAGTCACGTTGTGGGCTGAACGGATTTTATTGTAGGTTTAAATAAAATGGAAAAGCTGTAATACATTCGTAACCAATCAATAAATCAATCGCAAAAAATTACGATTGATTTATTGCGTGTTTATGCATATAATAGAATCATTAAGGTTGGAAAGGGATCGATTACCATGCACGAAACAAGAATACTGGAGTTCAAGGAAACGATTACGAATACTTTTTTGAAAACAGTCAGTGCCTTTTCAAATTACAATTGTGGAACCATTTTTTTGGTATGGATGATGATGGAAATGTGAAAGGATTGCCAGATGTAAAGCAGGCATGTCTGGATATTGAAAATAAGATCAATGACAGTATATCGCCTCAACCAAACTATACACTTGAGATACAGAATAATGATCAGACGATAAAACTCACTGTAAAAAGTGGGCTTCAAAAGCCATATTTATATAAATCAAAAGCATACAAACGAAATGATACAGCAACGATAGAGGTAGATACACTGGAATTCTCAAGGCTTGTGTTAGAGGGAAAAATATTAGCTTCGAAGAACTGTCTTGTAAAGATCAGAAACTATCTTTTAAATTTTTACATCGCAAGCTGAAAGAAAATATTCAGATTGAAACTTTTAATCAGGATATTTTAAAGACATTGAATTTGTATGACAATGTAAATGGATTTAATAATGCAGCAGGTCTTTTGGCAGATAAAAATCATTTTTCGGGAATTGATATTATTAAGTTCGGTGAGAATATCAGTATTATTCAGAAAAGAGTAACTTTTGAAAATATATCAGTTTTAGAGGTATATGAAAAAACACTTGCTGTATATAGAGACTATTATCAATATGAGATAATACAAGGTTCTGACAGAAAGCTGATGGAGAAAATACCGGAAGCAGCTTTCAGAGAGGCAATCGCAAATGCGCTGATCGACAGGGGATGGGATGTTAATTCACACATCAGAGTTTCCATGTTTGATGACAGAATAGAAGTAGTATCTCCTGGTGGATTGCCAGCTGGAATAACAACAGAAGAATATTTATCAGGTAAACTTTCCATTTTAAGAAATAGAAATCTTGCAAATATTTTTTATAGACTGGGATTTGTAAAGATATTTGGAACAGGAATTGCGCGAATAAAGCAACTGTATGCTGAGAGCCTGATAAAACCAGATTTTGAAGTGTCAGAAAATGCGATAAAAATTGTATTGCCGTTATTTGAAGCGAATGTTAATTTAACGGAAGACGAGAAAGTAATTTACAAATGTTTAAGTAAGACGATGTTGAAACCAATAAGTGAAATTGCACCATATGTCCCATTTGGTAAATCAAAAACAACACAGTTGCTGAAAGCTATGGGTGAAAAAGGTGTGGTTACAGTCGAAGGAAAAGGCAGAGGAACAAAATATATCATTAAGTAAGGGGAATAAAGTATGGGGAGATTTGTAAATCCGGATAACAGCGCCTTTCAGGATGCCTTAAATTCAAAAATATATATGGATAAAACTGGATTATTAGAATACACCAACAGTGTCATCGATACCATGTCAAAGTTTATCTGTAACAGCCGGCCAAGACGGTTCGGAAAAACGATTACGGCGGATATGCTGACAGCATACTATAGCAGAAGTTGTGATTCCAGAAAGATGTTTTCTGATCTTACAATCGGTCAGAGCCCAGATTGGGGAAAATACTTAAACCACTTTAATGTGATACATTTTGATGTCCAGTGGTGTATGACATCTGTAAACGGCGCGGAAAATGTGGTTTCATTTATCGAACAGAGCGTTATTTCTGAATTGAAGGAAGTCTATACGGATCTGGTCTGGGGGCAGGAAGTCTCTCTGTCAGATGCTTTGTCCCGTGTTTATAATGCCACTGGGGATAAATTTATTGTCATCATTGATGAATGGGATGTACTCATTCGAGATGAGGCGAACAATGCGGATGTGCAGGAACAGTATGTCCGTTTCCTTCGTGGGATGTTCAAAGGGACAGAACCGACAAAATATATTGCACTGGCATATCTGACAGGAATTTTACCGATAAAACGACTGAAGACACAGTCGGCACTCAATAATTTTGATGAATTTACAATGTTAGATGCAGGTGCGTTTGCACCGTACATTGGTTTTACATCGATGGAAGTGAAAACATTATGTGAAACATACGGAATAGATTATGAAAAAGTCTGCCGCTGGTACGATGGATATCTGCTGAATGATTATCATGTATACAATCCCAAAGCAGTCGTGAGTGTTATGCAGCGGAAAACATTTCAGAGTTACTGGTCACAGACAAGCACATACGAGACGATTCAGCCGTTTGTGAATATGAATTTTGACGGTTTGAAAACATCGATCATGACAATGCTGTCCGGTGATGAAGTGCGTGTGAGAACAACGACTTACCAGAATGATATGGTTACGTTTAAGAATAAAGACGATGTGCTTACTCTTTTGATCCATCTTGGTTATCTGGCTTATCATCAGGACAGGCAGACTGCCTATATTCCCAATGAGGAAATCCGTGGTGAATTTGTGGATGCTGTAGAAGAAAACCACTGGACAGAATTACAGGTTTTTGAAAAACTTTCCATGGATCTTCTGGAAGCTACCCTTGAGAAGGATGCTGACAGGGTTGCAAAACTGATTGAAAAGATCCATATGGATTATGCTTCGACGATACAGTATAATAATGAAAATTCCCTGAGCAGTGTTTTGACAATTGCATACCTGAGTTCTTTACAGTATTATTTCCGCCCGGTAAGGGAGCTGCCGACAGGACGTGGATTTGCAGATTTTGTTTTTATACCGAAGACGGAATATCAATATGATTATCCAGCCTTAGTTGTGGAATTAAAATGGAATCAGGATGTAAAGACTGCCTTAAGCCAGGTGAGAGACAAACAGTATCCACAATCTCTTTTGCAGTATACCGGCAATATTTTACTTGTAGGAATCAATTATGACAAAAGGACCAAGGAACACCAGTGCCAGATTGAAGAATACGAAAAGGCAGATGACAAATAAGCTTTAGAAAACGAATTGCTGTCAAAGAAAAAAAGTAAATACATTTGAATTAGGAGCTTCTTGTATTTCAGCCAGAGATAGAACAGGTCGATTATCTGAATTGTTGGGAATCAGTCTGAGAGTGAATCTGTGTGCTTAGATTAGGTACAATTTTATATCAAAACATTTATTGAGGACTAAATTAGCACTTGTGATGGAATATTTCATCAGCTGGTTTGATCCTCTTTTTATTTGAGAGGAGTGGTCGAATGGGCAAGGTGTTAATTTGGTTCGTAATAATAATTAGTACAGTGATTCTCTAGTCTAGCAGGTGGAATGCCTGTTTGGTAAGTCTACTTGACGAGGAGGAACGAGTACCTTTGATTGAGACATTGACTGTGGCTTATTTTTGTTCTATACTTCAAGTAAGTGAAAACTAACTGCACAGCTCGATATGGATAGAAGGTGGGATCATGGTATTCAAAACAATAGGTGACAGATCAAATCCGGTCATCCTTTTTTTTCACGCAATGGGGGTGACTGGGGAAAGCAGCATGCCGGTTGCAGAGAAAATGGCAGATAAATTTTATTGCGTTATGCC
>CAKRFH010000002.1:0-53364 GCA_934320555.1 uncultured Roseburia sp. | reverse complement strand
AAGCAGCTGCTTTCAGACCCGTCTACAATCTGAAAGCATCCGAATCATACATCATGCGAAAGATATGAGAACAAGGATTTTCAAAAGATGTCTTTGCTTTGACAATGTCTACAAACACAAAGCAAAGAACAGAAAAAGCTGCAACTCATATGTGATGTATGTTTATAACCAATGAACCGGTGCAATCCGAGTCTGCCGTCTACAACGTTCTGCGGATTGCAGCCAACAAACATATGAGTAGGTGCTCTTGCAATAAAGAGCATTCTAAAATACAATCATGTTAAACAGAGATCAAAAAAATTCATGTGAATCATCCCAAAAGAAGGATGATATAAAAGCAAAACAAAGTCAAAAGAACCTGCCATACTAAGCGAGTCCAGCAAAGACGCTGTACTTCCATAGTATGGCAGTCGTTCTTTCAAGATACAGAATGCCATACTATGGAATTTTGCATAAAAATAATTTTCACAAAAGAGTGTAAAACATTTAATTTTGAAAGAATGTAAACACACAGTATCATAGTTTGTAAATGATAATATTACCACATCAATATATTACTGTTATGCTAGTATATTATCGCATTAATATCTGATAACGTATGATAGGATTATTTCCAGGCCAGAGAAGCGAAACTCGCCCACAACGTAGCGAAAGATTGCGGAAGAGCTGCCGCTGTAGCAGCAGACCTTGGGGAGCCGCCGGTCCTTAGCTTGCAGCCGAACAGAGCCGGTGGTGGCTAGCCAACAATCCGACGATGTTCGGCTGGAAGCTTAGTACCGCTGCGAGCGACACGGAGCGAAAGCGTGTCTGCTACTACAGCGGCAGCTCTTCCGCAATCCCCCATAACCCTCCGACCGAGTTTCGCCCCAAACTCTCCCTAAAACCCCAAAAAATCCCCAAAAACATATTTACAAACGTTATAAAACATACGATAATGTACGCAAAAAGCAAGAAACTTCACACGAAATGCAGGTGTAATACATATGGAAATAAAAAGATTAAGTGAAAACAAAATCAGATGTGCCCTGACCGAGCAGGAAATTCAAAGCATGGGCTTCGAAATCGACGAGATCCTCGGTGATGCTGAGACAACCCAGCGCTTCATGAAGTCCGTCGTGGAACAGATCGAAGAGCACGAAGACTTCAACTTCGACCATGTCTCTCCAATCGTGAAGGCAGAGCTCCTGTCAGACCACAGCATGGCAATCACCTTCGGCGGTGACGCGGAGCAGAGCCTGCGCAGCCTGGTGGATACCGTAGGACAGCTCATGGACCAGCTGTCGCCGGAGAAATTAGAAGAATTCCGGAATATGAACCGCGAGGAAAAAGAGTCCGTGATTGACCGCTACTTAAGCGGGAAACAGAAAAAAGAACAGCAGACACAAAACCCACAGCAGGAAGAGACAGACCAGCCGGCACAGAAGCAGGAAAATCCGGCAGAAGATCAGAAACAAAAGCTTTGCGAAGCAGTTTTTGAAAACCCAACCCCATTTGCATTGGAATGCGATTCCATGGAGGATGTGATCGATCTGTGTAAAAACGTGCACTTTGCTGAGCATATACCGGCGAGCAGCCTCTACCGGATCGGCGAAAAGCTCTACCTTGTACTCGATTTCATCCACTTCACCAAGGAGGAAGTGCGTCCGCTTGCCTTCGCTATCGTGGAATACAACAACAGACGTTTTTCGAGCGCAGCAGAGATTGCATTTATCGAGGAACATGGAACTTGTATTGTAGAAAATGAGGCACTGCAAACGTTAATGCAATTGTAAAAAGTGATGAAAATTTTCCAGTCAATATACAAAAGTGCTAAATGTTGAAAAAAAGATTGGCACTTTTGCTTATGAAATTTGTGAGCGAAACACGCCATAACTGTGATATGATATTCGAGGTGTCTGCGGCAGGGATGCAGGGCACCGGAAAATCATAAAATGGGAGAATGAATATGAGTAAGGAACAGCTTTTGGAACTGGAGGACGTGAAAAGAAATTTACTGGTGCAGGCATACCGCATGAAGCAGGAGCACCCACATATGTCACCGGTCGGACTTGAGATGGAGATGTATTCGGCACTGATGGCAGAGGTGAAAGAGATTACAACGCGGATTCAGAGAAGTGCAGAAGCTTAACACTTATAGATAGAAGGATAAAAAGATGAATTTTGAAGAGAGAAGAAAAAAGATTTTTGATACAATGGACAAACAGTCCGCACTGCTTTTATTTTCCGGGATTGAAAACCACGTCAGCGTGGATGAATATGCGCCGTTTGAGGCAAACCGGAACTTTTTCTATCTGACAGGATTAAGAAGAGACCATATGATCCTGATGATGAGAAAGACATTAAACGGGGATAAGACCGTCCTGTTTATTGAGGAAGCGGACCCGACACAGGAGCGCTGGTATGGAAGAAAAGTGACCGTGGATGAGGCAAGGGAGATTTCCGGAATTGAGGATATCCAGTTCATTGATAGCTTCGAAGCGTTTGTGGACTCCATGATGACCAGAGAAGACATCGACAGCCTTTACTTTGACTGTTACAGACACCAGATGGAGGATCTGCCGGATTATAATGTTGTAAAGGCAAAGGAATTTGCAGAGAAGTATCAGGGACACGCGATTAAGAACATTTTCCCGGTTATCGCAGAGATGCGTATGCAAAAAGATGAGGACGAGGTTGCACTTGTGCGCGATGCCATTGCGATCACAGACAAGGCGTTGCAGCATGTCATGAAGACGTTAGAGCCGGGCATGGCTGAATACCAGGCACAGGCCAATTTTGAATACACGATCCGTTACAACGGGGCAGAGGGAACTTCCTTCCCGACCATCGCCGGAAGCGGTGCGAACGGAACGATGTTACACTATGAGACGAACCTCGACATCTGCGAGGACGGCACCCTGCTTCTGATGGATCTCGGGGCAAAGTACCGCGGATACTGTGCAGATATCACAAGAACCTATCCGGTAAATGGAACTTACAGCGAGCGTCAGAGACAGGTCTATGATATCGTGCTTGCCGCAAACCGCGAGGTTGCCAGAGTGGCAAAGCCTGGCATGACACTGCGCGAGTTAAATGACATTGCAAAGAAAGTATTAGCGGAAGGCTGCATGAAGCTTGGGCTGATCGAGAAGGAAGACGAGATCGGAACCTACTACATGCACGGGGTATCCCATCACCTCGGAATTGACGTGCATGATGTGACAGCAGCATGCAATGAACGCTTAAGACCAGGCGCTGTCATCACCGATGAGCCGGGACTTTACATTGATGAGTGGGAGATCGGAATCCGTATCGAGGACGATCTGCTCATCACAGAGAACGGATGTGAGTGCCTGTCAGAGGCAATTATCCGCGATCCGGACGAGATTGAAGCATTTATGAAGGACAGATAACAAACTTAACAAAGCTGACAGGAAATCTTTCGCTTTTCTTTAGATTTCCCGCTGAGGATATTAAGATTCCTCCGCTATACTCTGTAAGTAGATAAGACAGAGTAAGCGGAGGATTTTTTTATGAAATATATTACCTTTACAGTACCAAGCTACAATTCAGAAAGTTATATGAGACGATGCATCGATTCCCTGCTTGTCGGCGGTGAGGATGTGGAGATCCTGATCATTGATGACGGGTCGACAGACAAGACCGGAGCGATCGCGGATGAGTATGAGATGTTATATCCGAATATCGTAAAAGCGGTGCACAAGCCTAACGGCGGGCATGGCTCCGGCGTCAATAAAGGGCTGGAACTGGCACAGGGAATTTATTATAAAGTTGTGGATTCGGATGACTGGCTGGATCAAAATGCCTGTCTGGCGCTTTTAGGCAGGATCAGGCATTTCGCAGAGGATGGAGAGGGCGCGTGTCCGGATCTTTTCATCTGCAATTATGTGTACGACCATCTGGATGAGAGGATTCAGAAACCGATGAATTATAAAAATATTTTCCCGGTGGAGAAAGTCTGTGGCTGGAATGAGATCGGACATTTCCGCCCATCCCAGTACCTGATCATGCATGCGTTAATGTTCCGCACACAGGTGCTGCGGGAATCGGGGGTAAAACTGCCGGAGCATACGTTCTATGTGGATAACCTGTTTTCCTATCAACCGCTCCCGTATGCGAAAACGCTCTATTACATGGATCTTGACCTGTATCACTATTACCTTGGCAGAGATGACCAGTCCGTCAATGAGAAGGTACTCATGAAGCGGATCGACCAGCAGATGAAGGTGACGGAGCTTGTGGCAAAAAGTGTGGACTTGCATGAGGTAAAGCGGACGTATCCGAAGCTGGCAGTCTATATGATGCGCAATATTTCGATCATGCTGTCCATTTCTTCTATTCATCTGCTATTGATCGAGACGAAAGAGGCGTGGGAAAAGCGGAGAGTGATGTGGGAGCACATTAGGGACTACGACAGGGGACTTTATTACAGGCTGCGCTGCACGACACTGAGCGGTTTTACCTATCTGCCGGGAAAAATTGGCGGGAAACTGACCGTTGGCGGTTACCGGATGGCAAGAAGAATTTATCAGTTCCAGTAAAGGGGACATCCGGGAGAGGCGAAAGAGAGGACGAAAAAGATTATGGCACAGATTTATATTGCATTTGTGGATACACCGGGATTTTTTGCAGGGATCATCAGACGCGTGATCGAACAGAAATATATTCATGTCGTGTTATCCATGGATCCGGAACTGGAAGAAGCGTACAGTGTCGGACGGCGGAATCCGGCGGTTCCGCTTCTGGCAGGATTTGAAAAAGAAGACAAGAGAAAAATCTTAAGCGTGTTCCCAACCGCAGATTATATGGTGTGCAGCATCGAGTGCACACAGGCACAGAAGGAAGCAATCAGACAGGAACTCCATCTGGCGATGGAAGAGCGGTTCCGCTATCATTATGCGGTTGCAGGGCTGCCTTTTATTCTGTGGAACAAACCGTTTTATCAGGAAAACCATTATACCTGTTCTTCTTATGTGGCAAGGGTGTTAGAGGATTACGGAGTCTGCCGGTGGGAGAAACATTTTTCGCTGGTGACACCGCGGGATTTCATGGAAAAATTCGGGCAGGAGAAGATCTTTGAGGGGAGCCTTAAGGAACTTGTGGAGGTAACCGAACTGCCAGCCGGAGTGCAGCGGCGGGAGACGGCTGTCGCATGAGGCTAAGAAAAGGGATTGAGAGACGAATGGAAACAAAAAAGCAGAAATTAAACAGGAAAAAAGCGGGCGAGGCAGTGCTCTTTTTGGGAATTATGTTCCTGACCTTCTACACACTGCTCCGAGGACAGAATCTGGGAGAAATCGTACAGGCGGTAAAACATATGTCAGTTCCGTATCTGGTCGCAGCGGCGGGACTGGCACTCTTTTTTGTGTGTGCAGAGGGAAGTATGATCTGGTATCTGCTGCATGCAATGCGGGCAGCCGATGGGGCAGGGGAATCGAAAAGCAAGGGAAGCTCCCTGTTCCGCTGTATCCAGTATTCTTTTCTCGGATTTTTCTACTCCGGCATCACACCATCCGCGACAGGCGGACAGCCGGTGCAGCTTTACTATATGAATAAGGATGGAAATAAAGGGGCAGACAGCACGGTGGTGTTAATGACAGTTGCGGTGCTTTATAAGCTTGTCCTTGTCTGGATCGGGGTTGGGCTTTTGATTTTCTGTGGAAGACCCCTGCATCTGGCATTGAAACATTATTTTCCGTTATATCTGGTCGGACTGCTGTTAAATATCGTGGTTATAGCGGTTGTGCTTGCAGCCATGCTCTTTCCCCGCTGGATGGTGCGCGCTGCATCGTGGTTTGAGAATAAAATGATCTGCATTGGCTTCTGGAAGGAATCGGAAACCCGCATGGAAAAAGTAAGGGAGTTCACCGGAAATTATAAAATGGCAGTGGACTGGCTGAAAGGACAGCCGGGGAAACTTTTGGTATTGATCGCAGTGACCTTTCTTCAGCGCTGCAGCGTGTTTTTGCTTACTTATATGGTGTACAGAGGTTTTGGGGAGAGTGGTGCATCGGTATGGGAAGTTATGATTTTGCAGGCTTCTGTATACATCGCAGTGGATATGCTGCCGCTTCCGGGGGCGCAGGGGATCACAGAGTTTATGTACCGGTCGGTGTTCGCCTCCGTTTTCTCACAGGGATATCTGATCCCGTCGATGCTAGTGAGCCGGGGACTGAACTTCTATTTCCTGCTGGTGGTAAGCCTGCTTGTCGTGGTCTGGAATAGAGCAGCCGCTGTCCGGAACCGGAGCTGATGGTCACGGAGCGCTAACTCGAGAGTGTCAATCCTGCGAAGAAAAGATTTGTGCGATCCCTGATTCGTGCTATAATGGAAATATATAGACAATTTTGCAAAAAGGGATGACGACAATGAAATACGCATATAAAAACGCAAAAATATTAGACGGAACAAAAGACATGCAGGTGCAGGAAGGGCTGATGGTCTTAACCGACGGGGAGAAGATCGTGGATCTTGTACCGGAAGGCACGCCTGTGGAAGGATACAAAGAGATCGATCTTGGTGGAAAGTATCTGATGCCGGGACTGATCAATATGCATGTGCATCTTGCCGGAAATGGAAAGCCGCAGAAGAAGCAGCGTGACAATGAAAAGGTTGTAAAGACACTGATGGGATCAAAGCTATCAAGGGCGCTGGCTTATCAGGTGGTTGCCAGCTTTGCAAAGTTAGAGGTGCTAAGCGGCGTGACCACGATCCGGACGGTCGGAGGTCTTGGAAATTTTGACACGAGATTAAGGGATGATATCGCAGCCGGAAAGAAGGTCGGTCCAAGAATCCTTGCCGCGAACGAGGGAATCTCTGTCCCGGGCGGACATATGGCAGGTTCCGTGGCGATTGCAGCGGGAAGCATCAAAGAGGCAGTGTCACATGTCGAGGAAGCGAAAAAAGAGCAGGTAGACCTGATCAAGCTGATGATCACAGGCGGTGTATTAGATGCGAAGGAGAAAGGTGTTCCAGGTGAGCTGAAGATGGATCCTGCGATGGTGCGGGCAGTCTGCGACAGGGCGCATGAGCTTGGGTATAAAGTGGCTGCCCATGTGGAATCGACAGAGGGCGTCCGCGTGGCATTGCAGAACGGAGTGGACTCTATTGAGCACGGCGCGAAGATGGACGAGGAGATGATACGTCTGTTTAAAGAGCACGGAGCATTCCTCTGCACGACGCTTTCCCCGGCACTCCCGTATGCCCTGTTCGACCGTTCCATCACAAATGCGAGTGAGGTGGAGCAGTACAACGGAAATGTTGTGTTTGAGGGCATTATCGAGTGTGCAAAGCAGGCGCTTGCGAATGACATTCCGGTCGTACTCGGCAATGATGTCGGCTGCCCGTGGATCACACAGTATGATTTCTGGAGGGAGCTTGTCTATTTCCAGAGATACGTCGGTGTATCGAACGCATTTGCCCTGTATACCGCGACCTGCCGTGCTGCCGAGATGGCAGGCATCGGGGAGGAGACAGGTACGGTTGCAAAGGGAAAATGCGCCGACCTGATCGTGATGAAGGATAATCCCCTTGAGGACTTAAAGGCGCTTCGCCACGTTGAGCTGGTTGTGGCAAAAGGACATCTGATCGAACAGCCGAAGGTGAAGGTCAATCCGGTGGTAGAAGCAGAGCTGGATCAGTTTTTATAGAAGAATTGGATAAAAGGTTTGGATAAAAGGTTTGGGAACAGGGTCGCGTGATCCTGTTCTTTTTCTATTATAAAAGTAAAAAATAATAGCGGAAAAAGAGCAGAAACAGCAGATTTGTGATAACCATTAAAAAAATGTTGTGATAGTATAAAAAAGAAGAAAAAAGACGAATAAGTGATAATAAAAAAAAGGGGGATATGATAGAATATTAATAAAAAGAGGATCAGACGGAGGATGAGGCAATGATGATATTACCGGAGACAGATCTGAACCGGTTCTTAAGGGCAGCAGACCAGTGTGGCGGGGAAGTGATCTTACAGTTTTATGACGGGAGCAGGCTGAATGTGAAGTCTATGCTTTCCAAGGTGGTCTTAGCAGCCCTGTATGAGAAAAAGGAACTGTTAAAGGATGCGGAAATTATCTGTGAGAAGGAAGCAGACGAGCAGTTTTTGCGGGAATTTCTGGGGCAGGAAGGCTAGATAGAACGGCTGCAATGAAAAGTTGATGGAAATGAAACCGAAATGGAAGATCAGGATCATGGTAAATGAAGAGGTAGTATGAGAGACATAAAAGAACGGCTGGAAGATTTTAAAAATATGATATCGGTGGTCGACAATATTTATGTGACGACATTAAACAGCGATTATCAGGTACTCGAGACAAACTGTCCGAACCAGAATTTCCTTGCGGTGATCTTTGCCCTTGGCTGCGAGGAGCAGGTGGGGGATCTTTTTAAGGAACGGCTGGATGCGATGGATAGATGTGCGAAAAAGATTATGCTTTTCACAAACAGGCTCGGGCTGACCTGGATTTCTGAGGTGGAAGAGCAAAACGGGGAGACGGACTATATCCATATTTTAGGACCGGTATTTTTAGATGAATATTCGGTGAAAAAGATAGAAGTAAGCATGGAAAGGCAGCGTATTTCCCTTCCGATCCGCAGGGCTTTTAAGGAGGAACTGTCAAAGATCCCTGTCATTTCCATTTCAAAATTTTATGAGTTTGGCATGATGTTCCACTATTGCATTACCGGGGAAAAAATCCGGAGAAATGAGATTGTCATTCCGACGGACGACTATGTTGACAGCATAAAATATGTGGAGAAAGAACGGGAAGACGAGATGGAGCAGGAATACCTCTATGAGCAGAAGAGACTTCGGCTGATCAGTGAGGGAAACCTGAATTTCAGAAATGAGCTGGAAAAGTTAAGCATGCCGGGACGCTGGAATGATTATGGCAGCAACGAATTGTTACGGCAGATGAAGAATACAGTGACGATCAATACTGCACTCTGCACGCGGGCAGCGATCTGCGGCGGACTGTCGGCAGCAATGGCATTCGGACTGAGTGACCTGTATTTAAAGCAGATCGAAGAGGCAGCGGATATTGGAATGATTGCGCAGATCAATGAGACTATGATGAATGATTTGGTGAAGCGCGTCCATACGTTAAAGATCCAGAGCGGCATTTCCCCGCAGATTCAGAAGAGCTGTGACTATATCAGCCTGCATCTGAATGAAAAGTTAGAAGTACATAAGTTAGCGGCAGACCTTGGCTATACCGATTATTATTACAGCAAGAAGTTCAAGCGGGAAGTCGGGATTGGCGTGAAGGAATATATTGCATCCCAGAAGGTGAAGCTGGCGAAAAAGATGCTAAAGACGACTTCCATGGGAATCAATGAGATTGCGGAAGAATTAAGTTATGTAAACCAGAGCTATTTCGGGGAGATTTTCAAGCGTGATACCGGCATGAGTCCGTCGGAATACCGGCAAAGGAAGGCGGATGTATGATAGAAAGTCAGAAAAATATGTGCATACAGAGTTTAAAAATTTATGCCAACAGGCATTCATGGAATGATGCACAGTAATACTAATAATAAAAAAAGGAGAAAACCAAAATGCAAAACAAGTATGTATGCAACCCATACCTTCCAATGCAGGTATGCATTCCGGACGGTGAACCACATGTATTCGGAGACCGTGTTTATGTGTATGGCTCTCATGACAAAGAAGGGGGAGATGCATTCTGTCTCTTAGATTATGAGGTGTGGTCTGCACCGGTGACAGACCTTACAGACTGGCGCTGTGAAGGAATCTCTTACCGTAAGGCAGAGGATCCGACACTTTCTGAAAAGTACAGAGATATGTATGCTCCGGATGTGGTACGCGGTAATGACGGCAGATATTATTTATACTATGCCTTATCAGGCGGCTGTTTCACAGGACCAATCCATGTGGCAGTGAGCGATACCCCGGCAGGACCGTTCCACTACCATGGATGTGTGCGCAATGCGGACGGAACGGATTTTACGACAAAGATCACCTTTGACCCGGGCTTGATCAATGACAATGGAACGATCCGCCTGTATTATGGCTGGTCACTCGCTGTTGACCGTGCGGTGATTGCCAATATGGACGATACATTCCGTGCAAAGCTGCGGGAAGTGCAGATGAAGATGTTTGAAAAGACTCCAGAGGAGATCGATGCCTCACCGGAAGGCGTACAGGGAGCTTATACGGTAGAGCTTGCGGACGACATGCTGACCGTGAAGACAGAGCCGAAGCTTATTGTCCCGGGACAGTTTGACGCGGCAGGAACATCTTTTGACGAGCATGCATTCTTTGAGGCAAGCTCTATGAGAAAAATCGGGGACACCTATTACTTCATCTATTCCAGTGAGCAGCAGCATGAGCTTTGCTATGCGACAAGCCAATATCCGGACCGGGATTTCGTATATGGCGGCACGATTGTATCAAATGGCGATATCGGATATGAGGGAAGAACGATGGAAGACCGCGTTGCCACAACCGGAAACGACCATGGAAGCATTGAGAACATCAACGGTCAGTGGTATGTGTTCTATCACAGGCAGACACATAAGACCACTTACAGCCGTCAGGGATGTGCGGAAAAGATTGAGATCGCAGCAGACGGAAGTATTAAGCAGGTACAGATGACAAGCTGTGGCTTAAATAACGGTCCACTCAAGGCAGATGGAAGTTACTCCGCATGTATTGCCTGCAACCTGACCAATGGAAGGATGCCACACCAGGGGACAGAACCGACAGAGGGAACACTTCCACATATTACAAATGATGGAGAGGCACGCTACATTGCGGAGATCGGGGCAGGTACTCTGATCGGATATAAATACTTTGTATTTGATGGTGCAACAAAGCTTACTATTACGTATAAGAGCACAGAGGACGGTGTGTTCAAAGTAAAGACTGCGGAGAAAGGCGATGCAGTGGCAGAGATTGCGGTAAAGGCATGCAGAGCGTGGGAGGAAGCATCCGCAGAGCTTTCCATCGAAGGAGACAGTGCACTGTTTCTGGAATATGAAGGAACTGGAAGCGCAGAGCTCATGGAACTTTCCTTTTCATAATAGAAAATCCATTGCGCTCGATCCCCACAATCTAAACTTGAGTTTCATTCCCCCAAATATATATAGAATCCTAAAAGGGACAGACTAATCTGGAAAAGAGAATGGAAAAGAAAGAGACTGACTGGATAGTTGGTCTCTTTTCTGCTATGATAGTAGAAATAACAGGAAAACAGCAGGGAGGGCTTGCATACGATGATGAATGAAAAAATCAAAAATTCCAGTGAACTGGAGTTTGTCATATTTTGTATTGAAAATGTGGCTGCAAAGCTGGGGGTAAATGCAGAGCGTGTTTATCAGGCATTTACTGAAAAAAGTGATATTTTAAACGGCTATATCGTACCGGAATATGAAGTATTGCACACCCAGAGCAGGGAGTATATTGTTGATGACATCCTTGATATGATGAAAGAAAGGGGAGTGGAAGTATGATTCTGTATCATGGCTCTTTTGTGGAGATTAATAAACCTGATTTGGTTCATTCCCGCTCCAACGTGGACTTTGGGTGTGGTTTTTATACTACACCGCTATATGAACAGGCGGAAAAGTGGTGTGGAAAATTCAAACGCCGTGGAAAAGACGGCATTATCTCAAGATATGCATATGATGAAGGCAGGGAAACAGAATTGAAAACAGTGAAATTCGATTCCTATTCTGAAGAATGGCTGGATTTCATTTTGAATTGTCGTAGTGGAAAAGATGCAACAGATTATGATCTGGTTGTGGGTGGTGTTGCTGATGATAAGGTGTTTAATACAGTGGAACTTTTTTTTGACGGATTAATAGACAAAAAAGAAGCTATTAACCGATTGCGGTATGAAAAGCCGAACCTGCAAATTTGTTTTCGCACAGAGGCGGCATTGTCTCTATTGCGTTTTGAAGGGAGTGAAAAAATATGACAGCAAATCCAATTTTGCTTCAGAAAAAATATGGCCGTGTTATTGAATATTTTGCAAAACAGCAGGGAATGTCACTGGATGATGCATTAAATTTTTTTTATCACTCAGAGGTTTATCAGATGATCCGTGAGGGCGTTTCTGATATGCACTGTATGAGTGATGCATATCTGGCAGAGGAACTGAAACATGAGTATGTTGAAAAAAAAGTCGGATAGATGTTCTGGCATTTTCTTCTTTTTTCAGATTAGCTCTTCATTTTGGCTGGATGAAATGAATTTTGTGTTAGCATAGAGAGAAGTTTATATAGCAGGTATCGTGAACTGTTTATATAAGCTTCTTTTTGTATAAAAAAACGGGAAAAAAGATGAAAATACAAGAATACCAGATTTGTAAATATGCTAAAATGCAGGTATCATGTGAGGATTACAGAAAAGAACAGGAGGAGAAATAGATGATACCATCCATCCATGGAAAAGAAAAACGGGAAGCCGGAATGTTTGATTTACCGGAATATTTAAACGTACAGATTGAAGGGCTGGAGGCGTACTGCGTGGAAGCCTTTGCAGAGCGGACAGGAAGAAACTACCAGATATCAAAAACAACAGCTTCTGACAACGGGGAGCAGAAAGAAAAAACACAGGATGCAGGAAGGGAGAAGCCAGTGATCTGTATCCGGAAAAAAGAGTCCATGCCAGAGGAGGCATACGAACTGACTGTCTCAGAGACTGGCATCCAGATTGCAGCAGCCACGGAGCGCGGTACAATCTGGGCACTTACGACAGTTTACCAGAACTTGAAGGACAATCAGATTCCATACATGGATGTGAGTGACAGCCCAAAGTGCGCATACAGAGGCATATCCTTAGACTGTGCAAGACATTTCTTTGATGTGGATGCAGTGAAAAAAATCATCGATGCACTTTCTATTGCCAAAATGAATGTTCTGCACTGGCATTTGGCAGATGATCAGGGATTCCGCATCGAGAGCAGAAAATTTCCAAAACTCATGGAAGTAAGCGGAGATTATTATACACAGGAGGAGATCCGCGAGGTCGTACAGTATGCGAAACTCCGCGGTGTGGAGGTTGTTCCGGAAATTGATGTCCCAGGACATGTCAGCGCGATTCTTGCTGCTTACCCGCAGTACAGCTGCAGTGGCAGACAGGTGAAGGTTGCAAAATGTGGTGGTATCTATCCGGTGATTTTGTGTGCAGGAAAAGAGGATGTTTATATCTTCTTGGAAGAACTGTTTGAAGAGGTATTCCCATTATTTGAATCTGATCGGTTCCATATCGGCGGGGATGAGGCTCCGAAAGTGGAATGGAAGAAGTGCCCGCATTGCAATGCTGTGATGAAGGCGAAGGGCTATACAGATTATGAGCATTTACAGGGATACTTTGCACGGAGAATCAGTGAGATTCTGAAAAAACATGGAAAGACCCCAATCTGCTGGAATGAGACTGCCTGCTGTGGAGAACTTCCGGAGGATGTGACGCTTCAGTTCTGGACCTTAAACGAGGCAGAGCAGATGAAGCAGTATGTGGAAGCGGGCGGAAAGTGGATTTATTCGGACATGTTTGAATTATATCTGGATTATCCATACAGCATGACCCCGGTGAAGAAGATTTTTGAGACAGTGCCGCATTTTGGCAGCAGGGAAGTACCGCGTATGGATGGATTCCTTGGCATGGAAGCATGCGTCTGGGCAGAGCATATCTCAGAGCCGGAACGATTGTATACAAGAATTTTCCCACGTATCTATGCACTCGCAGAGACTGCCTGGGCAGGATATGAGAGCAGTTATGAATCATTCGAAGACCGACTGCGTCAGATGCTCCCTTATCTGGAAAAACGTGGAATCGCCTACACAGAAGAGAACTGGTGGAATCCGACCGGAGACGCCAGAAGAGAGGAAGCATTCGGTTACTTCATGGGTATTTATTCCGCCATGGATGAGGAGACGAAGGCAGCAACCGCCGAGGCATCGAGACCGGGAGAGGAGTTTATGAGAAGCTTCATGACCGAATTCTTCCAGCCGGAAGACATCCCGTATTTGATGGGAAGCATGAACGCAGATGCATCCGGACATCAGAAAGCATAAGCAGTGGCTTTTCCTGCTTGAGAAGAATTGTAAAGGGTACGTCCTAATTTATTAGGAAAGTGTATGGAATTAAGGCTGGAAGAGAAAAAATTGTGATGTCGCATATGACTTTAATGATGAATAAGAGGGGGGACGCAAATTTTGCGTCCCTTTCCTATATTTTATTATTTCGATTTTTTCGATAAGAAAGCGGAGATTCTCCGGCAATTTTTTTAAACTGTGTGCAGAAATAAGAGGCGGACGGGAAAGAAAGCCGGTCGCTGATCTCCTGCACTTCCATCAAAGTTGACTCAAGCAGAATCTTTGCTTGAGCCACTTTTTTTTCTAAAATATACTGCTTGATCGTGCAGCCGGTATCCTTCCGGAAAATTGTGGTCAGATAATACGTGTCGTAGCCGAGACCATCTGCGAGGGAGTTCAATGATATTTTCTCAAAAATATGCTTGTCAATATAGGTACACATGAAAGCAGTGAGCGGTGTAAAGTGAGCGGTTCTGGCTTCATGGACTTTCTGGACAAAGGTCTGATACATCTCACCGGAGATGGAATACACTTCATCGGATGTAGTGCAGATTTCAATCTGTTGAATAAAGTAATCACTCAGGGAAAAAGCAGCCTCTGCATCCATACCGCCATCAACAGCTGCTCTCGTAACAAGAGTGACCTGTGCAATAATAGCATTTTTAGACTGCCTGAGAGGATCATTAACAGCCATGGTTCCTACAATTGTATCAGAGGAAAAACGGGCTGTATTATTGGAAAAGGCAGAAAGATCTCCGTTTTTTACACCCTGAAGCATCATTTTTTCTGAAAGTCTTGAACCATGGGACTGTGGAATATTATGCGCCATTTTTTCAGCAGAAATATGTGGTGTCAATGGCTGCTTGGAAAGATAGCTTTTGGTGTCAGACGAGATAAGAATAGTATGTGGATTTAATAACTGCCCATAAAGTGCATAGTAAAGCATGGAAGCATACCGGATCAGATGAATATTAGGAATGACTGGAATATCTTTATTCATACGTAAAAACTGAATTTGGGAAGAAACAGACATTTTCTGAAATTCCATTTTTTTCTGAAAAAAAGAGGGCGTGATTTCTGTTTCAAAGGAAGGACCGAGAACATAAAAAGCGCCATAGCAGGAAGCAGGAAGTACAATCCAGCTTAAATGCAGGGAATCACAAAAATAGAATGGGTGAGTATTATCACGGTGCATAATCATGTTCAGATCATTCGGACAATTTAAAAAGAAAAAATTTTTTATCTGTGTTTCCCATTTGGAGAGACAAAAAATACAGGTAAGATGTTCATCAAAAAGAAAAACAGAAAGTCCTGTTGCCACATGCAGGGATTCACACAGAAAATCCAGTTTAGATCTTTTTTCAGAAAGTGCAGCAGTTTGTTCATCCATTGTTTTCTTCCTCTTTCATTTAAATTTTCTATAGTATTCTATCATAAAAAAATGAAAAAGCAAAAGAAAAAACGAATAAATGAAATAATGGACAGAAAGAAGCTGTTATAATAAGCAAAGACAGAGACAGGATTTGAAAGAAAAATGTTTCTGACGGAAGAAGTAAAAAGAAAAGAGGAAAATGAAAATGGCAAAAGTAAAACCAAACTGGGCAGACCCTGCAACGACCGCAGAGAATGAAGTTCTGCCAAAATATTTTAAATGGGCATGGACATCAAGAGGATTGTCCCTCGCCTTAAACGTTATTTTAATTATGCAGCTGACTTATTACTGCACCGACATGCTTGGCATGAAGGCAACTTTAGTAGGTACTTTATTGTTGGCATCCAAATTGTTTGATGGTTTGACAGACCTAGTAGTCGGATTCGTCATTGACAAGACCAACACCAGATTTGGCAAGGCAAGACCTTATGAGATCTGTATCGTATTTGTGTGGTTATTAACTATTTTGATGTTTACCACACCAAATTTCGGAACAACCGGTAAAGCAGTCTTCATTTTTATTATGTATACGTTGATCAACTCTATCTGTGCAACATTCTTAAATGGTGGTGATGCCGTATACCTTGCAAGAAGTGTCAGAAGCGAGAAAAACAGAGTTTCCGTTATGTCCTTCAACGGTGGAATAATTATGTTATTCTCCATCGTGTTCTCCATGCTCCTTCCACAGCTGATCGCCGGAATTGGCTCTACAAAAGCAGGATGGACAGTGATCGCAGCAGCAATCGGAATCCCGATGGCAATTATCGGAATGCTTCGTTTTGCATTTGTAAAAGAAGTTGTACATACAGAACCGGTAAAAACAGGAGAGACAGAGCAGACAGTTCCGTTAAAAACGGGATTAAGCTGCATCATGAAAAATAAATATATCTGGATTCTTGCAGGAATGACATTTGTTGTCCAGCTGGCAACGAATATCGGAAGTGCAGTGAATACTTATTATTTTAAATATATTATGGGAAATATCGGGCTTGCAACTTTAGTCTCTATGAGCAGTATGATCACACCGTTAGTCATGATCGTATTCCCGGTACTGACCAGAAAATTAGGTACAGTTACTATTTTAAAAATAGGAGCAGTCCTCGGCGTGATCGGATATGGAATCCGTATCATCGGAGGAACGAACCTTGTCACATTAACAGTTGGATCCTTAATTGGTGGTGTTGCTATTTTACCTGTAACGATGATGATCAGCATTTATCTGATTGACACGATGGATTACGGTGAGTGGAAGACCGGCACCCGTGTAGAAGGTATGCTTGGCTCTGTCAACTCCTTCTGCTCGAAGTTAGGAAGTGGTATCGCATCTGCCCTGGTAGGTCTTATCATGGGACTTGCAGGATACGACGGAAGCCTTGCAGTTCAGAGCGCTTCTGCAAATGCATCTATTATCGCATTGTTCAACTATGTGCCGATGATCCTTATGATCGTGCTGCTGCTTCTTGCTATTGCATACAAGCTTGACAAAGAACTGCCGCAGATCAAGGCGGATCTTGAGGCAAAACGCCAGGCAAAATAAATCTGAGTTTGTTGGTTAGCCTTCCCGCCTTGGAATATAGGTTATGCAGCTGCCCTGCTGATAGGTCTGTGAGCCAGAAGCACACAACACTTCCGGTACCGGAGTTTACCGCTTTTCAGGGCATCATCTGGAGATTATCGAGTCAAGGCGGGGATTACAATTTGCTTATTCCTGGTCGAAAGAATAACTAAGCTGCCGTTCATAACCTAACGAACGGCAGCGTAGCCATTTCAATAAACCCGAATTTACAAAAAATAAAAAGAATCAGGAGGATCACAAAACATGAGTACCACGTACAAAATCAATTGTGAAGAAACAGGAAGACCGTATCCGCACTACTGGGAATATTGTGTGGGAAGCTGCCATGCAGCCACCCTTTTGCGGGAGGATGTCAGAAACCATATCCGCAATGCGCACAAAGACTGCGGATTCACGCACGTCAGATGCCACGGACTCTTCGACGATGACATGAGCGTCGTATTTTCCCCGATGAACGGATTAGGACCAAAGACCGTGTCCTTCTACAACATCGACTGTATCTACGATTTCCTGTTAGAGACAGGAATGAAGCCGTTTGTGGAGATCGGATTCATGCCGACCCCGCTTGCAAGCGGAACACAGCTGTGCTTTAACTACAAAGCCAATGTGACACCACCGGCGGACTATGACGAGTGGGACGATGTGATCCGCCAGTTCGCCGAGCATCTGATCGAGAGATATGGAAAAGAGGAAGTCGAGCAGTGGCCTTTTGAGGTATGGAATGAGCCAAACTTAAACTTTTTCTTCGATGGAACACAGGAAGATTATTTTACCTTATATGAGCACACGGCAAGGGCATTAAAGTCTGTCGATGAAAACTTGAAAGTCGGTGGACCGGCAACCTCTGTTAATGCATGGATCCCGGAATTCAAGGCATACTGTGCCGAGCATGATGTTCCACTTGATTTTATCACAACGCACCATTATCCAAGTGACGATCCGCTCTCCACGATGGGAATGAACGGACCTGGAACCAAGGGGAAAATGTTTGATGAAGAAACCATGAAAATGATTGCCAATATGACACCGGAGCAGATGCAGGAGATGATGGCGAAGTTCATGGCACCGAAGGGGAATACAAATCCGAGAGACATTCTCTTCCAGATGACAAAGAAAGCGAAAGAGGAAGCCGGAGATCTGCCATTATATTATACCGAGTGGAACGGTTCGAAAGAGTACGATACAAGCTATCAGGCTGCCTTCATTGTGCAGACACTTGCATACAATGAGGGACTGGTGGAAGGTTACTCTTACTGGACGGTATCCGATATTTTTGAGGAGATGGGCATGAAGCCTGGACCATTCAAAAATGAGTTCGGTATCCAGACAAACCACGGTATCCCGAAGCCGTCTTACCGTGTTTTCGAACTGCTTCATGAGGCAGGTGATAAGAGACTTGACGCAGAAGGCAGCCACAGAACCGCAGAGGTGCTTGCACTGAAAAAAGAGAAGGAAATCATGGTACTTGTATACAATCATGATTTAGAGCGCAAGGAGATTCAGGCGGAGGACGTGACATTACAGCTTGGCGGACAGATCGCGGCTATGAAAAAGGCAGTGATCGATGAGGCACATTGCAACCCGCTTGCGGCATGGGAAGCATTGGGTTCTCCGGCATATTTAAAGAAAGAACAGGAGCAGAAAATCCGCGAAGCTTCCGAGCTTGTATGGGAAGAAATTACGGTGGATCCGGCTGCAAAGGAGACAGAGGTTTCACTCACAGCACTTCCGGAGAGTGTGACAGCCTATAAGATCACACTTGCATAAAAAGTCGGAATTTTGACACAAAAAGTCGAATTTGTGCTAACAAAGATACCAGGCACAATGTTATAATCAATCTATCGCAGGAGATGGGGAAATTCTCAAGAATTTCGGAAAAGGGAGAAGCGCAATGGAGAGAACTTGTATCACAGAAAAAGGAAATCAGAAAGTGTTACTGGTGGATGGAAAGCCGTTCATCATGTTAGCGGGGGAAGTACATAATTCCGATTCCTCCTCACCGGCTTATATGGAGCAGATCTGGAAAATCGCAGAGGAACTTGGCATGAACAGCCTTTTACTTCCGGTGACCTGGGAGATGGTGGAGCCTGTGGAGGGAGAATTCCATTTTGAAGTATTAGACCAGCTGATCGATCAGGCAAGGGAGTATGGCATGAAGATCGGGTTACTGTGGTTTGGAAGCTTCAAGAATGCCGAGTGCATGTACGCACCGGAATGGGTGAAGCGGGATCTGGAACGCTTCCACCGCGGACAGATCGTGAAGGGAAAGAACAAGGCGGGACGCAGAGTTTCCCCGACACTTCCGGTCACGATCCCCTATACAACAATTTCCTATCTGTCAGAGAATGCCATGCAGGCAGATGCAAGGGCCTTCGGGAAAATGATGCAGCATGTGCGCGAGTACGATGAGGCATACGGAACCGTCATTACGGTTCAGGTGGAAAATGAGACAGGACTTCTCGGAAATGCAAGAGAAGTTTCCGATGAGGCAGATGCAGCTTTTGCAGGCGAAGTACCGCAGGAGTTTGCCTCCTACATGAGAAGCCACACCGAATACATGGAGGAAGATGTCCGTGCCGCTGTGGAAGCAGGGGAAGAGAAAGGTTCCTGGAGCGAAGTGTTCGGGGCTGTGGCAGAGGAGATATTCAGTGCTTACCATGTAGCATCGTTTGTAGAATATGTGGCAAAAGCTGGAAAGGATGCCTACGAGCTTCCGATGGCAGTAAACTGCTGGCTGGATAAAGCGGCAGATACGCCGGGAGATTACCCGAGCGGCGGACCGGTTGCAAGAGTCCATGAGGTGTGGGATTACTGTGCACCGTCCATTGATGTGTACTGCCCGGATATTTATGTTCCTTATTTTAATAAAGTATGTGACCGCTTCGTAAAGAGCGGAACGAACCCGCTGTATATTCCGGAGGCGGCGACGCACAGCTATGCAGCACCGCGCATGGTGTATACGGTCGGACATTACCACGCAATGTGTTATTCCCCGTTCGGATTCGATGACATTGGAAAGCCATTTTCGGCAGCGCAGGGCTATCTGTTTGGCATGGATGTGACCGATCCGGCACTTAAGACACCACAGAACTTTGAAGAGTATGCAGCACTTGGAAAGATTCTGCGGGAGGCAATGCCGCTTCTGGCAGAGCGTTATGGAACAACGGATCTTCAGGCAGTGTGCGCAGAGCGGGAAGCAGAGAAGAAGAAATCGCTGGGACTTCCGGAGGATATGAACCCGATGGAACGGATGCTGGCAGAGGCAGCCGCGGCGACAAAGATGATTTTTGGAGATCTTGGAGTGAGTGTCGGATTTGGCGGCATGATGCGACCGAGAAATGACGGTGCACTTTTAGTATGCCGGACCAAAGAAAATGAAGTATATATGATTGGAGAACAGTGTGATATTCAGTTGTTTTCCACAGACAGTGAGAAAACGAATTTAGACATCCTCCGTCTGGAAGAGGGAACATTTGAGAATGGGGTGTTTGTTCCGGGCAGACGGTTCAACGGGGATGAAACAGCGCAGTTGAAGTTGGACAAACCGGGAGTATTGAGACTCCAGTGGTTTACCTATGAATAAGCAGAAAGGAAATGAATATGATCAGAATTACAGATGCAGGCGTACAGCCATTTGAGACAGAGCATATCGGACTTGTGAGAAAGACGGCACCGGAATGTGCACTTTTCTTAAAAAGAGAGGATGAGACGTTGCCGGTAGCAGCAGGAAAAGTTGCGTTATACGGAAGTGGCGCAAGAAAAACGATCAAAGGCGGAACAGGATCCGGAGATGTGAATGTGCGTCACTATGTGACTATCGAAGAGGGAATGGAAAATGCCGGATTCGAGATCACATCCAAGGCATGGATGGATGCATATGATAACGTGGTTGCCGAAGCGCACAAAACATTTGTTGAGAGAGTAAAAAAAGAGGCAGCAGAGCTCGGCATCAACGCTGTTATGTACGGAATGGGAAAAGCAATGCCGGAACCGGAGTACGAACTTCCGCTTGATGCAGAGGGAGACCTCGCTGTCTATGTACTTTCCAGAAATTCCGGAGAGGGTGCAGACCGTTCCACAGAGCCGGGAGATATCGATCTCTCCGCAACCGAAATCCGTGATATTTTAGCATGCAGCAATAAATATGAAAAATTTGTATTGGTATTAAATGTAGGCGGTATGGTCAACCTTGAGCCGGTCAAAGAAGTCAGGAACATTTTACTGCTTGGACAGCTTGGAAGCCCGATCGGAGATGTATTGGCTGACATATTGACAGGTAAGAGTTATCCGTCCGGAAAGCTTGCCATGACATGGGCACCGATCGATCAGTATCCATCTACCAAGGGATTTGCCGATATGGATGACACCGTATATACAGAGGGCATTTATGTGGGATACCGTTATTTTGATACCGCAAGCGTGACACCGACCTTCCCATTTGGATACGGACTTTCCTATACACAGTTTGAGCTTGGCGAAGCATCCGTTGCTGCGGATGAGAAGAAAGTAACTGTGAAGGTTCCGGTGAAGAACGTTGGAAAACATGCCGGAAAAGAGGTTGTTCAGGTCTATGTGAGCAAGCCGTCTGTAAAGTTAGACCAGCCATATCAGGATCTGGCAGCTTTCGCAAAGACAAAAGAGTTACAGCCGGGCGAGAGTGAAGAGCTGACGATCACATTTAAGACAACGGATCTGTCTTCTTACGATGAGGAGAGTGCAAGCTATGTGATGGAGGCAGGAACTTATCAGGTACGTGTCGGCAACTGTTCCGCAGACACAAAGATCTGCGCAGCTCTTCATTTAGATGAGACTGCTGTTGTGAAAAAATGCAAGAATATCTGTCCGGGCGCAGAGCTTCCGGAATTTAAGATTGAAAACAGAAAAGAAGCAGAGACAGCAGATGTTCCGGTCTATGAGCTTCACGCAGCAGCAATCGAGAACGTGGAAGTAGCTTATTCTGCTGATCCGACAGAGCTTCCGAAGACAAAAGAGTGTACATTCGACGATGTGAAGAACGGAACGGCTTCCTTAGATGACTTTGTAGGAACTTTAACAAACGAGCAGTTAGCATACTTAAGCATCGGACTATTCGAGGACAATGCGGGAATGGGATCCATGATCGGAGCAGCGTCTAAGAGTGTTGCCGGAGCAGCCGGAGAGACCTGTCAGAGATTAAAAGAGCTGGGAGTACCAACCCTTTCCATGGCAGACGGTCCTGCCGGTATCCGTGTGTGTACCGCGTACAAGATGGTAGACGGTAAGGCAAAAGGAATGGACAACCCGCTTGCAGGTATGATGGAATTCATGGAGCCGGAACAGCTTCAGATGATGGCGCAGATGGCACCGAAGCCGACACAGGAAGAGTTAGACGCTCCGGTGAACTATATGTACTGTACCGCCATCCCAATCGGAACCGCATTGGCACAGAGCTTCAATGTAGAGGCATGTGAGCAGCTTGGTTCCATGGTGGGACAGGAGATGGAGCAGTTCGGTGTGAACCTGTGGTTAGCACCTGCTATGAACATTCAGAGATCTCCGCTCTGTGGACGTGATTTCGAGTACTATTCTGAGGATCCGGTTGTCAGCGGTAACATCGCAGCTGCGATCACACTTGGGGTACAGGCTCATAAGGGCTGTGGTACAACGATCAAACACTTTGCTTTAAATAACCAGGAAAGCAACCGTATGGCATCGAACAGCATCGCATCCGAGCGTGCGATCCGTGAGATTTACTTAAGAAACTTTGAAATCTGTGTAGAAAAATCTGCACCGGAGACCGTGATGAGTTCTTATAATCTTGTAAACGGTGAACATGCAAATAATAGCAAGGATATTCAGACCTATGTACTCCGTGATGAGTGGGGATACGAAGGAACCGTCATGACAGACTGGTATGCAGTAGGCGGCATGATGTCACAGGCTGGCGGCAGAAAAGACAAACACGCTGCAGGAACAGCATCTGGCTGTATCCATGCCGGAAATGATATCACAATGCCTGGAATGGAAGCAGATTTTGCTGATATGATGGGAGCCATTGATAACAAAGAGGCAAGATATCCGATCACAAGGGCAGAGCTTCAGGTTACTGCAAGAAGAGTATTAAATACTGTATTAAAATTAGCATAAGAGGTAACGTTGCAGCAGCATAAGGCTGTAAAACAGAAAAACTGCAAAATTCTGCCATCAGACAGAGCTTGCAGTTTTTCTGATACCTTAAGAATAAAAAGAAAAAAGGGAGAGGGAACGCATGAAATACTACTGTAATCCAATCAATGTTAATTACCGCTATCAGTTCAACCAGGATCCGAGAAATGGTGGAAAGATCCAGATTGACAGGGAGGCGGCAGATCCGTCTATGATCTGCTTCAAAGGAATCTATTATATTTTTGCATCCATGAATTTAAGTGTCTGGGTGTCTGAGGATCTAATCCACTGGGAGTCACACAGACTGCCGGAGAACCTGCCGCTTTACGACTATGCGCCAGATGTGAGGGTGATGGGAGATTACGTGTATTTCTGTGCTTCCAAAAGAGGGGAGATTTGCAACCACTACCGCACGAAAGACATCATAAACGGACCTTATGAGGAAATCCCTGGAACATTTGATTTCTGGGATCCGAACATGTTTGTCGATGATGACGGCAGAGTCTACTTTTACTGGGGCTGCTCGAATGCAACACCGGTCTGGGGCGTGGAGTTAGATCCGGAGACGATGAAGCCTCTCGGGGAGAGAATCCCGCTGATCGACGGAACACCTTTTGAAAAAGGATATGAGAGGGTCGGTGTGGACAACAGTATGTTCCCGGCTTCTGAAGAAGAGATAGAGGCAAACTATCAGGCGTTCCTCGCTTCACAGCCGAATGTGCCGGAGAGTTCCATTCCGGCAGAACTGATTCCTTTGATTAAGGGAATGTTTTCCAATAAACCGTTTATCGAGGGTGCGTGGATGGACAAGTACCAGGGCAAATATTATTTACAGTATGCATGCCCGGGAGCAGAATATAATGTCTATGCAGACGGCGTCTATGTATCAGATTCCCCGCTCGGACCTTTCACACCGGCAGAGAATAACCCATACTCTTACAATCCGGGAGGCTTCATGCCGGGGGCAGGACATGGTTCCACGATGTGGGATAAGCAGAACAATCTCTGGCATACCTCCACAATGCGTATCAGCGTGAACCATCAGTTCGAGCGCCGTGTCGGTCTCTGGAAAGCAGGCTTTGATGCAGACGGCGAGCTGTTCTGCAACCAGAGATACGGAGACTGGCCGATCGCAGTGGAGGAAACCGAAGGGGCGGATCCATGGAAACAGCCACAGTGGTATCTGTTAAGCTACCGGAAACCGGTGGAGGCTTCCTCTGAAATGCCGGGAAAAGAGGCAGCTTTTGCAGTGAATGAGGACGCGACGAACTGGTGGCAGTCTGCAACGGCAGGGGAGAGCACACTCACGTTAAACCTGGAAAAGAAATGCCAGGTTCATGCCGTGCAGATTAACTTTGCAGATGACCATATTGATATCCCGGTTCCTGGTAAGATCGCCGGAAGCCAGACACAGGCAAGATATATTGACACCGTGGACTATGTGACAAGATGGAAGTTAGAGGGATCCGCAGATGGCGTCCATTATGAAGTGATCGAGGACAAGTCTGATGCGAAGACCGATCTGCCGCATGATCTTGTTGTGCGGGAAGAGGGCGTGCAGGTACAGTATCTGAAGCTGACGGTTTATGAAGTGCCATATGCGCAGAAACCATGTATCTCCGGATTCCGTGTATTTGGAACAGCGGAGGGTGAGAAGCCGCAGGCACCACAGTTTACAGCTGTAAGAAGTGAGAACAGGCTGGACATGATCGTATCAGCGGAAACAGAACATGCAGTCGGCTATAACATTTTATGGGGACACCGTGCAGATAAGCTTTACCACAGCTGGATCGTCTACGGAGAGAAAGTGACAGAGCACAGAATTGGTGCGTTAGTCAAAGGACAGGATTACTTTGTCCGTGTGGATGCATTCAATGAGAGCGGAATCACAGAAGGGGAAGTCCGGGCACTCTAGGAAGTGGGACTTTTTGGCAGAAAACAAAGAAAGGTGCGGTTGGAAAAATGACAGAACAGACAATTTTACTGTGGGAAGACGGCGAATATCAGTACGAAGGTGCATTCGGCTTTGTGCCGAACCTTCATACTTATTTACATGAGGATGGAAAGATGAGACCGTGCATGCTTGTAGCACCGGGAGGCGGATACCGTATGGTATCCCCGACGGAGGGCGAGATCGTGGCAAAGTGCTTCTATGAGAAGGGGTATCAGGCATTTGTGCTGACGTATACAACGAATTTTGCAGACACAGCACCGTTGAAGATGCAGCCGTTACACGATATATCAAGGGCAGTCCGCCTGATCCGCGCGAATGCGGATTCCTATGGCGTGGATGTGGATAAGATATATGCGTGCGGTTTTTCCGCAGCCGGACATCTGGTTGGAAGCCTCTGTGTCCATGCAAGGGATGTGGAGGATGTCAATGAGAAATATAAGGGTATTTCGAACCGCCTGAATGCGGCGATCCTTTCCTATCCGGTTGTGACTTCCGGAGAATTTGCACATCGGGATTCTTTCACTGCACTGCTCGGGGCAGATGCTTCAGAGGAGGAGCTCACCTATTTTTCCAATGAAAAACAGGTGACAGAGCAGACACCACCGGTTTTCCTGTGGCAGACAATCCCGGATGAGACAGTGCCGGTGGAGAACAGCATCCTGATGGCGAAGGCCTTAAGGGAGCATGGAATCCATTTTGCAATTCACTTATTTGAGACCGGACGTCACGGTCTGTCTCTGGCGAATGAAGAGTGGGCAGAGAATGGAAATGCTGCAGGAATTTATGCAATGGATCAGTTTTTTGCAACAATAAAAGCTGCCGAAGAGGGGAAAGTGGAACTGACAGAAGATAAGAAAATGATGCTGCAATTCTTTCAGATGCCGGAGGAAGAGCGTGCAAAATATATCCCGAAAGGAATTCCGAACGAGAGCGTAGCAATGTGGCCGCAGCTTGCAGACTGCTGGCTTAGAAATCTTCCGGAATAAATAGCTGCCTGACGCAGGCAAATACAGATTTTTACGCACAGGGAAAAGGATATCGTGCAAGGTGAAAGGAGAGACAGAAAGCGAATGAGCGAGAAAATAGAGAAGCTGTTAGCCGGAAAGGGCGAAAATTATATTTTCCCATTTTTCTGGCAGCATGGAGAATCGGAAGAAGTACTCCGCAAATATATGGATGTGATCGATAAGAGCAACATCGGTGCCGTGTGTGTGGAGAGCCGTCCACATCCGGATTTCTGCGGGGAAAAATGGTGGCAGGATATGGATGTCATTTTAGACGAGGCGAAGAAACGGAACATGAAGGTCTGGATCTTAGATGACAGCCATTTCCCGACCGGATTTGCAAACGGTGCCGTGGAGAAAGAGCCGGTTGAGATGCGCAGACAGAGCATCTGTTGCAGAGTGCAGGAAGCAGCAGGTGGCGAGACGGTGACAATCACAGAAGAACAGTTAAAGCACCCGGATCCGTTCCAGAAGACGATGGTGGAAAACTGGGTCATGCATGGGGAAATCCCGGTATTTGACGACGATGAGCTGCTCGGAATCTATGCTGTGCGCGTCGATGAAGGAAAAAATGGTTTTATGGATCCGGCATACCGCATCAATCTGACACCGGAGCAGAAAGCGGAGGATATCCATGCCGCAGAGGCAGAGGCAGGGGAACTGATCTGGGAGGTCCCGGAAGGAACATGGAAGATTTACACGATGCACCTTTCCAGGAATTTCGGATACCACCGTTCCTATATCAATATGATGAATGCGAAGTCCTGTAAGATTTTATTAGATGCAGTGTATGAACCGCACTATGCACACTATAAAGAGATGTTCGGCAGCACAATCGCAGGCTTCTTCTCCGATGAGCCGGAGACCGGAAACGGACATATTTATGAAATAGAAGATAAATTTGGGACAATGGTAGATTTTCCATGGAGCAGTGATCTGTTTGGAGTACTGTCAGAGGAGATCGGAGAGGAGAACTTCTGGAAGCTTCCGCTTCTGTGGGAGAACGGAGCGGATGTGGATCTGACTGCAAATCTGCGTTATACCTATATGGATGCAGTGACAAGACTGATCCAGAAGAACTTCTCCGAGCAGGTCGGAAGCTGGTGCAGAGAGCACGGTGTGGAATATATCGGTCACCTTATTGAGGACGATGACCATCATTCGAGACTGGGAAGCTCCTTAGGACACTATTTCAGGGGACTGCGTGGACAGGATATGGCAGGAATTGACGATATCGGTGGACAGGTTCTTCCGGGACAGGAAAATGTCTGCTACAACAATGGCACATTCCAGCACAGAAACGGCATGTTCTATCATTATGTACTCGGCAAGCTCGCATCATCCGCGGCTGCGATCGAGCCGCACAAGCATGGCGATTCCATGTGTGAGATTTTCGGTAACTACGGCTGGGAAGAGGGTGTACAGCTGGAAAAATATCTGGCAGACCACTTCATGGTACGCGGTGTGAACCACTATGTACCGCATGCATTTACCGCAAAAGAGTTCCCGGATCCGGACTGCCCGCCACATTTTTATGCACACGGAAACAATCCGCAGTATCGTCATTTCGGTGAGCTGATGAAATATATGAACCGCATATGTGAACTGATCACAGATGGGGCACATGAGGTACATACGGCGATTCTATATGATGGCGAAGCCGACTGGACAGGAGACGTGGAGCGCAGCGGAAAAGCAGCGCAGATCCTTTACGACAGACAGGCAGATTATGACATTATCCCGCAGGATGTGTTTGCAGAGAGAGAGTTTTACCATACGCAGATCGCAGATGGACAGCTTGTGGTCAATACACAGCATTATAACACTTTGATCGTGACAGAGTATCATTATATAACCGAAGCTTTTGCGAAGGCCGTGAAAGAGATGACAGCGGCAGGTGTGAAAGTATACTTTATCGGAGCAAAGCCGGAAGGAATCTGCGATGTGACAGCCGATGCAGCAGATATGGGTGCAGATGCCTGGAAAGAGGCAGCGAGACAGGCTAATATGCAGATGGCGGCAGATTTAGAGCAGGCAGAAGTGATCTCCTATGAGAAGCTTGCAGATCTTGCAGCAGAGAAGCTCGCAGATACAGTAACACTTACCCCATCAAACGAGAGAATCCGTGTGACTCATTATGAGTATGGGGACGGAAGCGGCATGGTATACCTTGTAAATGAGGGCGACCAGACTTACGAAGGAACGGTAACGCTCGCAGAGGCAGTCAGAAAGCCTGCCGGAAAAGAGCGGACACTCGCCGGCTACGATGCATGGACGAATCAGCTATATCCTGTATACACGGAAGAAGGCTCCAATGCTGTAAAAGTAAGCCTTGAGCCGCGCAAGAGTATCATCTGGATTCTGGATGCAGACAGCCAGGCAGAGAATGATACACCGGAAATCGAGAGCACACAGAAGGCAGCGGGAGAAGACAGACTTGCAGAGACTGTACAGCAGCGTATCCACAAATATAGTGGTACACCGGAAACTCTGGCCGATGGCTGGATGCGTTCCACCTGCCGCAGCATCGACTATCCTAATTTCGGGGCAGGAAAGGAAGTTTCCCTTCCGGATCATCTTGAGGAGGAAGAACCACTTTTCTCCGGTTTCATCCGCTATGAGAAAAAGGTTCGGATCGAGAATCCGGCAAATGCCATTTTGAAAATTACAGATGCCGCAGAAGGTGTGGAGCTCTTCTTAAACGGAAAGAGCCTCGGCATCCAGATCGTTCCATCCTACGTCTATGATCTGTCAGATGCAGCAGTCCAGGGAGAAAATGAGCTTGTGATCGAGGTTGCCACAACCTTAGAGCGCGAGATGTCCACAATACCGAACCGTTACGGCATGCCGAAGGATGATCCGAAGTGTAAGAGCGGAATCTGTGGGGAAGTCAGACTGTATCAGTAAAGAAAAGGTGCCGCCAATGGCGATTCACCTGATAGTGTAGTCAAAAATAACCGCGACTTGTTATCAAGGGCGGTTATTTTTGCGTCTTGGAATTATGCGATAAATTCCCTTGCCGCATTTTTCTATCTTTCCCTCTGCGGTCAGTTGCTTTAAAACACGTTGCAGCTGCCTGCGGCTGCAATGCAGGGAAACCGCGGCAGCCTCGACTCCATACAGGGTGCCATGTGGACATTCCTGCCTCATATAATGAAGAAAACGCTCTTCTAACGTGGCATAAACCGCGTCTGCCTGCAGCACCATGGCAACCTTCTTAGCCACAGACCGCGCCACATACCGCAGAAAAACGCGGTCGTTCGAGAGGGAAGCCCTGCACTCATAAAGTGATAATTCCACGCACAACACCTTCGTCAAAGCCTCAACCAGGAACGGAAGTGACTGCTCCTCACAGAACTCCATGTCCCCCAGCATCGTAAAAGAATCCAGATTACAAAGCGGATACCGGCTCCCGTCCGTCCGCACCGAATAAATAACCGCGTTTCCCTTCACAAAAAATTGCAGACACTGCGAGGAATCCCGTATAAAATTCAAAATCTCTCCCCGCTCATACTCATAAAGCCGGAACGTCAATCCTTCCGTCTCAAACAATTCCGCAATCCCATACTTTTCCATATAAAATTGTAATAACGCGTCATCCTGAATCTGCTTCATAACCTTCCTCCGTATTTTAATACCAATCGCATTTGTATGTTCAACCGTCTCTGACATGAAATACATACTGAAATCATACAGCCTGCAATTTTGATAAAAATATAAATCCATTGTGACATATGTCACAACAAAAAACAACTATTTCCATTATCATAAAGAAACGAAGCAAGGTTTTTCAACCAGTCAACAAAAACTTCATAGCAAATAAAGCCCTATTTTCTATGTATTTTCAAAATAACCAGAAAACCAGGAAGATCATTCAACTATCTTCCATCATGAAAAGCGAAACTCGAAAACAAGGTAACGATGATTGGGAGGCAGGGGCGGCTCTGGATGGAGACCTTGGGGAGCCGCCGGTTCTTAGCTCGCAGCCAAGCAGCTTCATGGTGGCTAGCCAAACTACTGAAATGCGAGGATGGGAGCTTAGTACCGCTGCGAGCGACACGGAGCGAGAGCGTGTCTCCATCCAGAGCCGCCCCTGCCTCCCAAGTGCCACAACCTAAATCCGAGTTTCGCCCCCAACTAGTAGAAAGGAAAAACAAAAATGCAAAATGAACTCTTTGAAACTGCCCCAGTCCACAAGGCCTACTTTAAGCTGGCTCTCCCCGTAGTCTTTGGCATGGTGGTCTCCCTCATCTACAACATGGTAGACACCTACTTCATAGCAGGCACCGGCAACACCAACCTCGTCGCGGGAGTCTCCATCGGAGCTCCGGTCTTCACCTTAATGGTCGCATTAGGGGACATCTTCGGTCTTGGAGGAAGTTCCATTATCTCAAGGCTTTTCGGCGAGAAGCATGACGAGGACGGAAAAAGAATCAGCGTCTTCTGCTTCTACGGCGCCTTCCTCTGCGGAATTCTCGTGATGCTTATCATGATGGGATTCCGCCAGCCGATCCTGCATCTGCTTGGCGCGGACACAGATACCATCCGGTATGCATCCCAGTATTATACCGGAATCGTGCTCGGCTCCCCATTTATCATCTTCTCACTGGCACCGTCGAACCTGCTCCGAACCGAAGGCATGGCAAATGAGTCCATGGTCGGCACAGTTCTTGGCGCGGTGGTAAACATGATCTTAGACCCAATTTTTATTTCATTGCTCGGACTCGGGGCAGCAGGAGCAGCGGCTGCGTCCGTGATCGGCTATGTCTGTACAGATATTTATTTCTTTGTAATCCTTTGGAAGAAAAGCAAAAAGCTGTCGGTCAACCCGAACGGATTTTACATCTCGAAAGAGGAGCTTGGACAGATCTTCGCCATCGGGATTCCGGCATCCATCACAAACCTGATGCAGAGTATCGGTATCGCCTTAATGAACCGGATGCTCCTGTCATACGGCAATGAAAAAGTGGCTGCGATGGGAATCGTCATGAAAGTCAACATGATCGCCGTGCTTATCCTCGTCGGCTTTGCATTCGGCGGACAGCCTTTGATTGGCTATAACTATGGTGCCAGAAATAAAAAGCGCGTCAGAGAAATTTTAAAGTTCTGCTACCTGTTCGAGTGTGGTCTTGCCATTGCGCTTGCCATTGTATTGTCAGTATCAGCGCGTCCGATGATCCATCTGTTTATGGCAAACGAGGAGATTGTAGCAGCCGGAACACAGATGCTGCGCTTCCAGCAGATGGGAATGCCATTTGTGGCAATCGTCCTCGTGACAACCTGCCTCTGCCAGTCCGCAGGAAAAGCGTTCGGTGCTTTTCTGTTATCGGTCAGCAGGCAGGGCGTGATTTTTGCGATTGTCATTTTCACAGCGGCGCATACAGTCGGCTACAATGGAGTGATCGCCTCACAGGCGGTATCAGATTTTCTGACGGCAGTGCTTGCTGTGGTTTTGTTCCTGAAGTATTTTTATAAGGAAATTGTTGCAGAGTAAGAGAAAGAGCGGTAAGAGTATCTGGGAGATGAATGGATAGCAGAGAGTCAGACCGTGCAGCAGATATTATAGACTCAGGAAAGCGATGAATGTCATTGCATAGATAGAAGGATAAAAAAATCAGAAAGCAAAACAGGTTAGGAAGCATAGGACCCATAACCTGTTTTACGTTCTGTCAATAGAAAATTTCCAGATTGTTTATTTTACAACAACTTTTACAAACTTCTTCTTACCACGTTTTACAACCAGTCCGTCTTCCCCGAAGGAAGCAGCGTTGTAAGTGGTCTTAATATCTGTAACTTTTTCATCAGCGACAGTGACACCGCCCTGTTCTACGGCACGTCTTGCATCGGAACGGGATGGAGCAAGACCTGTTTTTACTAAGAGGGCAAGGATATCCATATCTCCGTCTGCAAAATCAGCGTCAGCTAATTCGACAGTTGGCATATGGGCAGAATCACCGCCGCCTGCGAACAGTGCGTGGGATGCCTCTTTTGCCTTAGTGGCTTCCTCTTCGCCGTGGACTAACTTGGTCAGCTCGAATGCGAGGATTTCTTTTGCCTGATTGAGCTGTGCGCCCTCCCAGCTCTCCATAGCGTCGATCTCTTCAAGTGGAAGGAAGGTCAGCATACGGATACATTTTAAAACGTCAGAGTCAGCAACATTTCTCCAGTACTGGAAGAAATCGAACGGAGATGTCTTCTCCGGGTCAAGCCATACAGCGCCGGACTGTGTTTTGCCCATCTTTTTGCCTTCGGAGTTTAAAAGAAGGTTGATGGTCATAGCGTATGCATCTTTTCCAAGCTTACGGCGGATCAGCTCGGTACCGCCTAACATATTGCTCCACTGGTCATCGCCGCCGAACTCCATGTTACAGCCGTATTTCTGGTATAAGGTGTAGAAGTCGTAGCTCTGCATGATCATGTAGTTGAACTCTAAGAAGCTTAAGCCTTTCTCCATACGCTGTTTGTAGCACTCGGCTGTCAGCATGCGGTTGACAGAGAAATGAGCGCCGACTTCGCGGAGAACGTCGATGTAATTTAAGTCCATAAGCCAGTCAGCATTGTTGACCATCAGCGCTTTGCCGTCGGAGAAGTCAATGAAGCGGCTCATCTGTTTCTTGAAGCAGTCACAGTTGTGCTGGATGGTTTCCGGTGTCATCATCTGACGCATGTCGGTACGTCCGGACGGGTCACCGATCATTGCGGTACCGCCACCGATTAAAGCGATTGGTTTGTTTCCTGCCATCTGGAGACGTTTCATTAAACATAATGCCATGAAATGTCCAACATGAAGGCTGTCAGCGGTCGGATCAAATCCGATGTAAAAAGTTGCTTTTCCGTTGTTGATCAAGTCTTTGATTTCTTCTTCGTCTGTTACCTGGGCGATTAAGCCGCGGGCTACTAATTCGTCGTATAAGGTCATGATTGTGTTTCCTTTCTTAAATAACATAAAGCCCCCGTCCTTTAAAAGGACGAGGGCTAAAACGTACTCGTGTTACCACCTTTGTTTGCAAGCAGCTCACACTGCTTACCTCTGTGAGTGTCCGACAACACTCCGGCGCGATTAACGTGCGCCACTACGTCACAGCCTACTATTGAAAAAGAGTGGAACGGTCTTTTTAACAAATTCGGTGCGAAGCTCGGGGATGTATTCGATCTAAGATTCCGGTGCGCCTCTCATCAGCCGGCAGCTTTCTGTTCCGTCCACTTACATGTACTTCTTCCCGTCACAGCCTGTTTTTCTGCTTCAGTTGCCGTTATTATAGGCATGAACGGAATCATTTGTCAAGGATTTTTTGATAAACAGAAGGGAAGACAGGCACGGCTATCCGGATTTATATGCTGTAGCGTAAAGCATGATGGGACAGTATCTGTGCATAAAAAAACAGATGGCGGCAGATACTATAACAGCCAATGAGAAAGAGCAGTTTCTTAAAAGATGCAGACTGCCGCGAATTGGAAGAAAAAAGCAGAAAAGAGGAAAAAATCATGATTTTAAACGAAAATGAAAAGACCGTCATCAAAGACCTCCAGACCCAGGAACAGTGCTGTGTGGAAAAATACGAGCGTTACAGCAGGCTCGCCAAAGACCCGGTACTCGTTGATCTCTTCCACAATCTCCACGAAAAAGAACAGAAACACTACGATTCCCTAAGCCAGGTACTAAGCGGAAGAGTTCCATCCTGCAACTGCAACGACAGCGATGGCAAAAACTACAACCCGACCGCAACCTACAGCATGGCACAGTCCGAGGACAAAAAGACCGACTGCTTCTTAGCCACCGACTGTATCGGCACCGAGAAGCTCGTCTCCTCCACCTACAACACCGAGGTCTTCGCCTTCGCAGACCCGGATATCCGCAAGCTCTTAGCCGACATCCAGATCGAAGAACAAAACCACGCTGAGATGCTCTACAAATACAAGACCGTAAACGGCATGTCCTAAACAAAAACATGATCAGCCATGCCTGCAGCCTGTAAATGCCATTTTAGGGATAAACTGCAGGCATTTACATAGGTGAGCATCAAATTGTCTTTTATTGAGAAAAAATTATCAATCTTGTTTAAAAATTAACGATTCTTGCAATCTCAACTCTTGTATTTTACAATCTATTTAAGGGATTTTTCTAAATTGTTTGAATTGTCACAAAAATTTCGGCGGAACATACCAGGAGAGGATGAAACCAAATGATTTCATTAAAAATGCCGTCTGCGTATCCCATGATAACAGATCCCGACCGCCTGAATTTTTCAACCGCAGATTCTGCCAGTAAAAAGAAAGAATCACAAAATCAACCAGGACAATAAAACAATGGAGTAACCAGAAAAATCAGGAAATAATAAAAAGAAGTAAGAAACAAGAATCAAAAAGAAGCAGAAAGAATCAAGAAAACCTACCGATCAGTTAAGCGAAACTCGTAGAAAACGTAAAGAGGGTTTGGGAATACCCCAGCATTCCCAAACCAACACAACCCTATCGAACGAGTTTCGCCCCCACTTAATCGGAAAAATTTCACAAGAGAAGGAGAACACTATGAGCAGATTGGAAATCCCCGCACCAGACCGTGCGCAGCTCGTCATCGAGGGACTCTACAAAGATCTTGAGCGCAGAATCGAGTCAAGCCCTCCGGGACTTTGTCCGGTTGACCTGACCAGAGCATTCTTAGAGCTCTGCCACGCCCAGACCTGTGGAAAATGTGCCCCGTGCCGTGTCGGTCTGTGGCAGTTAAAAACCATGCTGACTGAGGTCATGAACGGTGAGGCAACCATGGATACCTTAAAAGAGATGGAGGAGCTTGCAGTTTCCATCAAAGATTCCTCGGACTGCGCGATCGGATATGAAGCAGCTGATATGGTGCATAGAAGCCTCATCGGATGCCGGGAAGATTACGAGTCCCATATTCTGCATGACAGCTGCATGAGCCACAGCAAGCAGCCTGTGCCATGCGTATCCCTGTGTCCGGCACATGTCGATATCCCGGGCTACATAGCACTTGTGCATGACGGAAGATACGCAGACGCGATCCGTCTTATCCGGAAAGACAATCCGTTCCCGGCAACGTGCGGATTCATCTGTGAGCATCCATGTGAGGCGAGATGCCGCAGAAACATCGTGGATGATGCGGTGAACATCCGTGGACTGAAACGTGTCGCAGCAGATTTTGCCGGGGAGGTGGATCCACCGTCATGTGCACCGTCCACAGGAAAGAAGATTGCTGTCGTAGGAGGAGGCCCTGGAGGTCTCTCTGCCGCCTATTTCTTACAGTTAATGGGACATCAGACGACTGTGTTTGAGATGCTTCCGGAGCTCGGCGGAATGCTGCGTTACGGAATCCCGAACTACCGGCTTCCGAAGGAGCGGTTAGACGAGGATATCAACGCAATTTTAAAGACAGGCGTAGAAGTAAAATACGGACTCCGGATCGGAACCGATATGACGATCCAGAGCCTCAGGGAAGAATATGATGCCGTGCTCATCTCGATCGGTGCGAGCACAGACAAAAAGCTCGGCATCGACGGGGAAAATGCCGAAGGAGTGCTGTCTGCCGTGCAGTTCTTACGGGATGTCGGAAAGAAGCAGAACCCGGATCTGACCGGACAGGAAGTAGCGGTGATCGGAGGTGGAAATGTTTCCATGGATGCTGTCCGCACCGCAAGACGTCTTGGCGCAAAGAAAGTCTCCATTTTGTACCGCAGGAGAGTCGCAGATATGACAGCACTTCCGGCGGAGATCGAAGGAGCAGTCGCAGAGGGCGTCGAGGTGAAGACGCTTATGGCACCGTCCCGCATCGTGACAGATGAGAACGGAAGGGTGAGCGGTATTTATGTGACCCCGCAGATGATCAGCCGGATTAAGGATGGAAGAGCAAGTGTGAAGCCGACAGGGGAAGAGGATGTCCTCGTGCCTTGCCAGACGATCATTGTGGCAATCGGACAGGATATTGAATCCCAACATTTCGCAGATGCCGGTGTACCGGTAGAACGTGGCAAGATCATGACCGGAAAACATGGTGGTTTTGAAAATATCCCGGGCGTTTTTGCAGGGGGAGACTGTGCGAGCGGTCCGGCTTCCGTCATTAAGGCAATTGCGGGAGCGAAAGTCGTAGCGGACAATATTGACGAATATTTAGGATATCACCACGTCATTTCCAGTGAGGTACAGATTCCGGAGGCGAGATTAGATGACCGTCCGCCATGTGGAAGAGTGAACCTGACAGAGCGTGAATCCGGAGAGAGAGTCTGTGATTTTGAGGGTGTAGAATACTGTATGACAGAGAAAGAGGCATTTCAGGAGTCTGGCAGATGTCTGCGCTGTGATCATTTCGGATATGGAATATTTAAAGGAGGCCGTAAAGAAGAATGGTAAATCTTACAATTGACGAGAAGCAGATCTGCGTGCCGGAAGGTACGACCATCATGGAAGCTGCAAAGGAAAACGGTATCCGGATTCCAAAACTGTGTTATCTGAAGGATATCAACGAGATCGCAGCCTGTCGTGTCTGTGTGGTGGAATTAGAGGGGATGGACAAGCTCATTACCTCCTGTAACAATGTGGTAAAAGAGGGGATGGTCATCCATACGAACAGCCCGAAGGTGCGCATGGACAGAAGAAAGATTATTCAGATGATTTTATCGAGACATGACTGCAAATGCGCAACCTGTGTCAGAAGCGGCAACTGTACGTTGCAGACCGTGGCAAATGACTTAAATATCATCGATCTTCCATATAAAGAGCGGTTCGAAGAGACACCGTGGGACAAGAAGTTCCCGCTGATCCGTGATTCAAAGAAATGTGTGCAGTGTATGCGCTGCATCCAGATCTGTGACAAGGTGCAGGGATTGAAAATCTGGGATGTGACAGGAACCGGATCGAGAACGACGGTGAATGTGGCAGATAATAAGAAAATCAGCGAAGTATCCTGTGCACTGTGCGGTCAGTGTATTACCCACTGCCCGGTCGGTGCACTCAGGGAGCGCGATGATACAGAGCGCGCATGGGAAGCAATCGCAGATGAGAAGAAGATCGTAGTGGCACAGATCGCCCCGGCAGTGCGTGCCGCGTGGGGCGAATCCTTAGGGTTAAAACGTGAGGAGGCAACGGTCGGCAAGATCGCCTGTGCGCTTAAGAAGATGGGCGTCGACTACGTGTTTGACACGACGTTTTCCGCAGACCTTACGATCATGGAGGAAGGAAACGAATTTCTGGAGCGCCTGAAAAAAGGGGAGACAAAGGTACGTCCGATGTTTACCTCCTGCTGCCCGGGCTGGATCCGCTTTATCAAGAGCAAATATCCGCATCTGGTACCGCAGCTCTCCACCGCGAAGAGCCCGCAGCAGATGTTCGGATCAGTGATGAAGACTTATTTCGCAGAGAATCTCGGTGTGGATCCAAAGCAGATCTTCACGATTTCCGTAATGCCTTGCGTGGCAAAAAAGGGCGAGGCAGATATGGAGTTTTTCTATAAAGAATATGCGGGACACGAGACAGACATCGTGCTTACCACAAGGGAGCTCGACCGCATGATCCGTTCGGCACACCTTGCACCGGAGCTGTTAGAGGATATTCCGTTCGATTCCATGATGAAGGAGGGAAGCGGGGCAGGCGTGATCTTCGGAACAACCGGAGGAGTGATGGAAGCAGCTGTGAGAACTGCGTATTACCTCGTGCATGGAAAGAACCCGGATGCGGATGCATTCCATATGGTGCGAAACAGCAGGGAAACCGGCATCACAGAGGCAAAGCTGTCCTTAGCCGGCATGGATGTGGAGCTTGCAGTTGTCTGTGGACTTGGCAATGTGGCAAAGCTTCTTGACAGGATCGAGCGTGGAGAAGTGCATTATGACTTTGTGGAAGTGATGGCATGCCCGGGAGGCTGCGTCGGAGGAGGCGGACAGCCAATCCATGACGGGGAGGAGCTTGCGGAAGAGCGAAAGGAGAACCTCTATTTCCTGGATCAGAATGCCACGATCCGTTTCTCACATGAGAACCCGGATGTCCAGCTCTTATACCGCACCTATATGGAGCGCCCACTGTCACATCGGGCACATATGCTGTTGCATACAGACCACAATGCATGGCAGATGCCGGAGCAGTCATAGCGTACCGAAATAACGGCACGAAGGGTATACAGCTCCCGGTTTGATACAGAATAAGAATAGGAGAGAAGGACGAAACTGTCGGGAAAGTTTTGTCCTTCTTTTTTTGCAGCAATAAAAAGCTCAAAAGTAATTTTTATCAATAAAATCGTGTGAAAACAAAAAGAAAAATCAAACAATGTAAAAATAAAAATAGAAAAAAAGAAAAAATAAGAAATAATATGCCAAAAGTGAATAAACGAGAAATAATATGCAAAAAATGAATAAATCTGTCTGAAAAATAAATTGTTAAAATATAGACAATCTTACGGAAAAGGTCTATAATCGAAGGTAAATTGCGAGAAAATTTTCTGGAGGGGTGGCATGAATGAGATAATTACAAAGCTCGATGAGATCGAGAAAAAAGCAAATGACATGATCTCGGATGCAAAGAACCGGAAAGAGGAGATGGCAGCCGGATTAGAGAAGGATAAGAGGGCATTGGATGAGAAGTACGCGGCGATGCAGCAGGAGAAGATGAGAAAGCTGTCTGCGGAACTGGAACAGGCCGCAAAAGAGGAGATCCAAAGAGAGCAGGATTCTGTCCGGGAAGCGATGGAACACTTGGAGGAACATTTTGCGAAGGATCAGGATGCCCTTGCGAGAGAAGTGTTCGAGAGGATCATAGCATAGAGGAGGAAGACCATGTCAGGAGGGTTATTAAAGTACAGTGGTCTTGTCACGAAGACGAAGGCGATGCATGGCAGGCTGTTAGAGCGTGAGGAACTGCTTGGACTGTCGGAATCGGAAAGTGTGGAGGATCTGATCTCCTTTTTAAAAGAATCTGATGCATATGCCCCGGTCTATGAGAGCCATGAGGAGATTCACCACAGGGCGCAGGTGGAAGCCGTGCTGCACGATTCCCTGTATGCAGACTATGTCAGGCTATACCAGTTCGCAGACCGGGAGCAGAGGAAGTGTCTGGAGATTATCTTTCTGCGCTATGAGATCAACCTGCTTAAGAGTTGTCTGGAAGCTGCCGTGAAGGGAACAGGTGTTTCCAATAAGGGATATCTGGAGCTCTTTTTCAACCGGCATGCGAGCTTTGACACGGGAGCGGTCACGCAGGCGAAGAGCGTTGCAGAGTTGATCGGCGCACTCGCGGGGACACCGTACGAGAAGCTATTTGAACGGATGGCAGCAGATCCCACGATGCAGTATGGAGACTGGGCATTTCAGCTTGACCTGTATTATTACAGGGTGGCATGGAGGCAGAAGGACAAGATCACAGATGCAAGGCAGAGACAGATTCTGACAAAGATTTTAGGAACGGAGATCGACTGGCTGAATATCATGTGGATTTACCGTGGAAGACAGTTTTACCGGATGAATGTAGCTGATCTTGCAGCGAATATGATTCCAATCCGTTACCGGCTGCGGAAGGAAGAACTGCAGTCCATGATAGAAGCGGAATCGTTAGAAGCTTTTTTGCAGATCCTGAGCAAAACAGTTTATGTCACGGAGCGGGATCCCGTGGTGCGCATGGACGATGAGATCACCTTCCGGAAGGTGACGGACCACACATATGAGGGACTGTGCAGAAAGTATCCACAGTCGATCGCACCGGTACTGAAGTATCTGTACGACAAGGAGGAGGAGATCGATCTTCTGACAACGGTGTTAGAAGGTGTCCGCTATCAGATTCCGGCGAGGGAGATACGGGAGATGATTCTGCCTGGATATGGAAGTAACGGATAAAAAAACGGTGGAAACGCCGATTCAGATAGAAGAATAGAGAGCAGGAGGGAACAGGTGTGGTAGAGAAAATGAAGCTGCTGCACATCACAGGACCGAAGAACGATATTGACCGTGTGATGGGCAAATATCTGAGCAAATACGACATTCATTTTGAAAATGCCATAGCCAGCTTGAGTACACTTGCGAATGTCAGACCTTTTGTGGAGACAAATGTATACAAGGACACCTATGCGAAGGCAAAGATGCTCTGGGAGTATACGAAGGAGGAAGATCTCTCCGATGTGGAGAAGATTCCATCCAAAGAGGCCGAGCGGATCGTAGATACCATGTACACACTGGTGGAGGAGATTTTAGAGAAACAGAAAGAGTTAAAGCAGGAGAAGGTGAAGATCGAGAAGCTGATGGAGCAGATTGCTCCGTTCCGGGGACTTGACTATGAATTTAAGAAGATCCTGGCATTCCACTTTATCGATTTCAGGTTTGGACGCATTGCAAGGGATTATTACCAGAAACTGGAAAAATATTTTCACGATACGGATTACGCACTTTTCTATGAGTGCCAGAGCAATGAGGATTATGTATACGGTGTTTATTTCGTGCCGAAGATGTATGCGATAGAAGTGGATGCGGTGTGCTTATCGTTCCATTTTGAGAGGCTTTACCTCCCGGATTCCTTCGAGGGAACACCGGATCTGGCTTATGAGGAGGCACAGAAAGCGTTACAGGAAAATGAGGTGGAGCGAAAGCGGTTGGAACAGTGTATGTCTGATACGCTGGCAAAGCACAGGAAAAAGTTACAGAGCGCCTACCTGACGTTAAGAGATTACTGTGACAACTTTGATATCCGGAAAATGGCGGTGTGCACAAAGCCGAAGGATGACGGAAGTGAATATTATATTTTATACGGCTGGATGAGCCGTGGCGATGCGGCGAAGTTTGAGCGGGAGATCGCGGATGATCCGCTCATCCATGTGATCGAGGAGGATGTGGATGAGAAGCTGACAGCGGCTCCACCGACAAAGCTTAAGAATCCGAAGATTTTCAAACCGTTTGAGATGTTTGTGGAGATGTACGGACTGCCGGCTTACAATGAGATGGACCCGACGATTTTTATTGCACTGACATACACGCTGATGTTCGGTATTATGTTCGGTGATGTCGGGCAGGGACTTGTTCTTTTGATAGGAGGATTTCTTCTTTACCGGTTTAAGAGAATGAACCTTGCGGCGATTATCTCTCTGGCGGGCGTGTGGTCGACGTTTTTCGGATTTATGTACGGAAGTATATTTGGCTTTGAGGATAAACTGAATCCTGTGTGGATGCGTCCGATGGACAATATTATGACGACGTTAATGTTAGCGGTTGGATTCGGTATGGTGTTGATCCTGATTGCCATGATCATCAACATTGTCAATGCGGTGCGGGCAAAGGAGCTCGGAACGGTACTTTTTGGTCAGAGCGGATTAGCGGGTATGATCTGTTACGGAACGGCTGTGCTTTGCATTGTATTGTATGTGACCGGGCATCCGATCCCGGCAACCGGCATCCTTGCAGTGGCAGTCGGAGTTCCGCTCGTTGCGATCATGTTCAAGGAGCCACTGTCGAATCTGGTGGAGCGGAAGTCGAAGATTCTGCCGGATGGAAGCATTGCAATGTATATTGTGGAAGCATTGGTGGAGCTTTTTGATGTCGTGTTAAGTTATGCGACAAACAGTATTTCCTTCGTCCGTGTCGGGGCATTTGCCTTAAGCCATGCGGGGATGATGGGGGTTGTACTGACGCTGGCGGGCTATGAGAGCGGCTCTCCGAACTGGATTGTTGTCGTGCTCGGCAATATCGTCGTGACAGCGTTGGAGGGATTAGTAGTCGGCATCCAGGTACTGCGTCTGGAATATTATGAGATGTTCAGCAGATTTTACAAAGGCTCCGGAAAGCCATTCAAAGCATATTTCAAGAAAGAGAACCAGGAGGGTTAAGAAGATGATGACAAAGGTGATTTTAGCAGCAATTTTAGTGATCAGCATGGGAGTTCCATATGCAGGGTATATGATCGGAAAGAAGAAGGAAGGTGCCACAAAGGTTTCCCTGGCACTTGGCATTTTACTGTTTTTCGGAACGGTTGTAGCAGCAGACATGATGCTTTTCTCCGGGGATGTCTATGCGGCATCAGAGACAGCAGCTTCGAATGTGGAGGGGTGGAGATACCTTGCAGCAGCACTTTCCACAGGGCTTTCCTGTATCGGTGCCGGTGTGGCAGTTGCGAGCGCGGCAAGTGCAGCGATCGGGGCTCTGAGCGAAGACTCCAGTATCATGGGTAAGGCGCTGATCTTCGTTGCGCTGGCAGAGTCCATTGCACTTTATGGACTTTTGATTTCGTTCTCTATTCTGGGGTAGTTGGTATGAGGATGTATCTGATTAGTGATAATGTGGACACTTACACCGGTATGCGGCTTGCTGGCGTAGAAGGGGTTGTCGTGCATGAGCGGGAGGAACTGAAGGCGGAGCTTGAAAAGGTACTCTCCGATAAGGAGATTGGGATCGTGCTTTTGACGGAAAAGTTCGGGAGGGACTACCCGGATCTTGTAGGTGCGGTCAAGATGAATTACCGGACACCGCTTTTTGTGGAGATTCCGGACAGACATGGAACCGGACGCAGTAAGAATTTTATCACGGATTATGTGAATCAGGCGATCGGACTGAAGCTGTAAAACAGAACAGGGAAGGCAGAGGCAATTTATGGAGATCAAAGAGAAGCTGGAATTGTTTCACGAGGCGGTCCTGCAGGCTGCGGGAGAACAGAGTGAATCTCTTCTGGAAGAATATAAGAAAAGTTATAAGGAAAATCTGGACGCGTATGAATTGCAGAAACAGAAGGAGCAGGAGACAGGGGAACGCATCGAGGAGGCGAAGCTTCGGAAGGAATGGAACAGACAGGTTTCGGAGCAGGCGCTTTTGTTGAAAAAGGAGTATCATGAGTTTACAGAGCAGAAGAAGGGACTTCTGTTTGAAAAAGTCACAGAGCTTTTAGAGGAGTACCGGAAGACGGACGCATACAAGGAAAGCCTTGTCAGAGCGATCGGGAAGGCAAAGAAGTTTGCACGGGAAGAGACAGTGATTATTTATCTGAACCCGACAGAGGCGGCGTGGAAGGAAGAGCTTGAGCAGAAGACCGGCTGTGAACTGACGATCAGCACGATGGAATTTATGGGCGGGATCCGGGCAGTGATCCGTTCAAAAAATATTCTGATCGATGAGTCTTTTGCAACGAAGTTAGAGCAGGAGCGGGAAAATTATTCGTTTTAATAAGGTGGTAGCAGAATGGGAACGACAGGAAAAATCTATGGAATCAACGGACCTGTCATCTCTTTAAAGGGCAATCTCGGTTTTAAAATGTCCGAGATGGTCTATGTCGGGGAAAAGAGGCTGATCGGAGAGGTGATCGGGCTTACCCGGGAGATGACAACGATCCAGGTATACGAGGAGACGACCGGATTAAAGCCGGGCGAGATCGTAGAGGGGGCGGGAAGTGCCATCTGCGTTACATTGGCTCCTGGTATCATTAACAATATTTTTGACGGAATCGAGAGACCGCTGGAAAAAATCGCGGAAGGAAACGGCGCGTTCATTCCGACCGGTGTAAATGTGGATTCCTTAGACAGGGAGAAACTCTGGGATGCCCATATTACGGTGCAGCCGGGAGACTATGTGCACGGCGGTACCGTGATCGCAGAGGTGCCGGAGACAAAATCCATTACGCACAAAGTGATGGTGCCTCCGGATACAGAAGGAAAGGTTGTGCGCGTGGTGACGGACGGTGCCTACACGATCGAACAGGAGATTGTTGTGATCGAGGATGAAAAAGGTCGGGAGAGATCCCTTACCATGACCCAGAAATGGCCGATCCGTGTGCCGAGACCGATCGGAAAGAGATATCCGGCAGACCGTCCGCTTGTGACCGGACAGAGAATCTTAGATACGCTGTTTCCGATTGCCAAGGGCGGCACAGCCGCACTTCCGGGTGGATTTGGAACCGGAAAAACGATGACACAGCATCAGCTCGCCAAGTGGTGTGATGCGGATGTGATTATTTACATCGGCTGCGGGGAACGCGGAAATGAAATGACAAACGTCTTGGAAGAGTTTGGGGAGTTAGTGGACCCGAAATCTGGAAACCTTCTGATGGAGCGCACCACACTGATTGCAAACACTTCCAACATGCCGGTGGCAGCAAGAGAGGCAAGTATTTATACCGGAATCACGTTAGCAGAGTATTACCGGGATATGGGTTACCATGTAGCGATCATGGCGGATTCCACATCCAGATGGGCAGAAGCATTGCGTGAGCTTTCCGGACGTCTGGAGGAAATGCCGGCGGAGGAAGGCTTCCCGGCTTATCTGGCATCCAGATTATCTGCGTTCTATGAAAGGGCAGGTTATGTGGAGAACTTAAACGGAACGGACGGCAGTGTGACGATCATCGGTGCGGTATCCCCGCAGGGAGGCGATTTCTCGGAGCCTGTCACACAGAATACGAAGCGTTTTGTACGCTGCTTCCTTGCCCTGGACAAGTCACTTGCCTACGCGAGACACTATCCGGCGATCAACTGGCTGACAAGCTATTCCGAATATGTGAATGATCTGGCACCGTGGTATTCTGCCCAGGTCGGAAGCAACTTCATTTATTGCAGAAATCAGATTTTAAATATTTTGACGACAGAGAACCGCCTGAATGAGATCGTCAAGCTGATCGGAAGCGATGTGCTCCCGGATGACCAGAAGCTTATATTAGAGATCGCAAGAGTGATCCGTCTGGGCTTTTTACAACAGAATGCATTCCATAAGGATGATACGTTCGTCCCGATGGAGAAGCAGTTAAAAATGATGGAGACGATCCTCTATCTCTACGAGAAGTGCAAAGCGTTGATCGAGATGAACATGCCGATGGCACTGCTCCGTGAGAGTGATGTGTTCGAGAAAATCATTGCGATTAAGTACGATGTGCCGAATAAAAATCTGGAAATGTTTGACACATACCACCGCATGATCGACGATTTTTACCAGCATCTGATCGCGACGAATGCGTAAGAGCGGAGAATGGAAGGGTAAGAAAAAATGGCGATTGAATATTTGGGATTAAGTGAGATCAACGGTCCGCTGATCGTGGTGGAGGGCGTGCAGGATGCCTTCTACGATGAGATCGTGGAATTTGGCGTTGATACGGGAAACGGAGGTCCGAGGGAGAAGAAGCTCGGACGTATCGTGGAAATCAATGAGGACAAGGCAGTCATCCAGGTGTTCGAGAACACTGCGGAGATGTCTCTGTTAAATACACACACAAGATTGACCGGACATCCGATGGAGATCGGGCTGTCTGAAGATATCTTAGGAAGGACGTTTAACGGATTAGGTGAGCCAATCGACGGTCTCGGACCGATTAAGGCGAAAGTATGGCGGGATGTGAACGGACAGCCGTTAAACCCATGCACAAGGGAATACCCGAGAAATTATATCCGTACCGGAATCTCTGCCATTGACGGACTGACCACGCTGATCCGAGGACAGAAGCTCCCGATCTTTTCCGGGAACGGACTGCCGCATGACCAGCTGGCGGCGCAGATCGTTGAGCAGGCGAGCCTCGGGGAGGATTCCAATGAGGAGTTCGCGATCGTGTTTGCGGCGATGGGCGTCAAATACGATGTAGCAGAATACTTCAAGCGGACGTTCGAGGAGTGCGGCGCCAGCGCCCATGTGGCGATGTTTTTAAACCTGTCAAATGATCCGGTTGTGGAGCGTCTGATCACACCGAAGGTGGCGCTCACAGCGGCAGAGTACCTGGCATTTGAAAAAAATATGCATATCCTTGTCATCCTGACCGATATGACCTCCTTCGCAGAGGCAATGCGTGAGGTGTCCTCTTTAAAGGGAGAGATCCCAAGCCGAAAAGGCTATCCGGGCTATCTCTACAGTGAACTTGCAGCACTCTATGAGCGCGCCGGCATCGTGAAGGGCTCGAGCGGTTCTGTCACCCAGATCCCGATCCTCACCATGCCAAACGATGACATCACGCACCCGATCCCGGACCTGACCGGCTACATTACCGAGGGACAGATCGTCTTAGAGCGTGCCTTACACCAGAAGACCATCTATCCGCCAATCAACGTCCTTCCGTCCTTATCCCGTCTGATGAAGGATGGTATCGGTGCAAAATACACCCGTGAGGATCATCAGGATGTTGCCAACCAGCTCTTTTCCTCCTACGCCCGCGTAGGCGAAGCCAGAGATCTTGCCAGCGTCATCGGCGAGGATGAACTCTCTCCTACCGATAAAAAATATCTCCGGTTCGGAACAGCATTCGAGCAGCAGTTCGTCGGACAGGGACCAAACGAGAACCGCACCATAGACGAGACCCTAGACATCGGCTGGCGCCTCTTAAAAATCCTCCCAAGGGAAGAATTAGACCGTATCGACACCAAAATCCTCGATAAATACTACCCACAGGAGTAAGCAGAAAGCATTCAACAAGACAAAAGGATTCCACGACAGAACTTTTATATAAGGCACTGTCACTGGACAGAACAACGAACAAATTAAAAAGCGAAACTCACAAAAAAAACGTGGCGATGGCCGGGAAAGTGGGGCTGGGATGGAAGAAGACCTTGAGGAGCCGCCGGTCCTTAGCTTGCAGCCGAGCAGCTGCAGTGGTGGCTGGCCAGCAAACTGGCACTGCGAGGCTGGAAGCTTAGTACCGCTGCGAGCGACGCGGAGCGAAAGCGTGTCTTCTTTCATCCCAGCCCCACTTTCCCGGCCAACACAACCCCCAACAGAGTTTCGCCCCAATATTACGAAGCAAAAAAGAGGTGAACAAAGTGGATCCAAACACATTCCCAACAAAGGGCAATCTGATCCTCGCAAAAAACTCCCTGGCGCTCTCCAGACAGGGTTACGACCTGATGGACAAAAAGCGGAACATCTTAATCCGCGAGCTCATGGACTTAATCGCCGAGGCAACCGACATACAGCAGGAGATCGATGAGACCTTCAGCAGCGCTTACCGCGCCCTGCAAAAGGCGAACATCCAGATGGGAATTCATGAGGTGGAGCAGGTCAGCCTCTCTGTGCCGGTGGAGGACTCTATCCGCATCAAAAGAAGAAGTGTCATGGGAACTGAGATCCCAAAGGTGGAATACGACAGAAAGCCGCAGAAGCCGGCCTATTCTTTTTATGGTACAAAGATTTCCTTAGATGAGGCATGTGCCCAGTTCCAGAAAGTGAAAGAGCTGACGATCCGCCTTGCCGAGATCGAGAATTCGGCATACCGTCTGGCATACAACATTAAAAAGACGCAGAAAAGAGCGAACGCCTTACAGAACATCACCATCCCGAAATTCGAGAAGCTTGCCAAAGAGATCCAGGAGTATCTGGAGGAGAAAGAGCGCGAGGATTTCACAAGGCTTAAGGTGATCAAGAAAATGAAAGGCTGATAGCGGAAAGATGCAATAAGACTGAGTTATAAAGATACGGAAATATCATAACTCCAATTCATGCATAATATAAGAACCGGGAATAATCTTGACACTGAAAAAAGAAAGTATCATAATAGTCTCCAGAATAAATTTCCAGCAGAATTGTGAGGCAGATTTTTATATAAAAAATGGCTTTTGCTTCGCAGACAAGGAGGACGTTATGGATATCAGATTTGAAAAAAGAGAAGTATTAAAGGAGAAACCAGACCAGAAACATCTTGGATTCGGTAAATATATGACAGACTACATGTTTGTGATGGACTGGACCAAGGAAGACGGATGGAAAGATGCAAGAATTGTTCCGGAAGGACCGATCACTATGGATCCTGCCTGTGTTACACTTCACTACGCACAGGAGACATTCGAGGGAATGAAAGCTTACCGTACCGCAGAAGGTAAGATCCAGTTATTCCGTCCGGAAATGAATGCAAAGAGAATGATCAATTCCAATGCAAGACTCTGTATGCCGGAGTTCCCGGTTGATATGTTCGTGGAGGCTGTTAAGGCACTTGTAAAAGTGGAGGAGGACTGGGTTCCATCTGAACCAAATACATCCCTTTACATCAGACCGTTCATGTTCGCAACAGAGGCAGCACTTGGTGTCCATATGGCAAATGCATACAAGTTCATGATTATCTGCTGCCCGGTAGGCGCTTACTATGCAGCAGGACTGAACCCTGTTAAGATCCTCGTAGAGGATGAATTAGTCCGTGCCGTAAAAGGTGGTACAGGCTTCACAAAATGTGGCGGTAACTATGCAGGTTCTATCTTAGGACAGGTAAAAGCTGAGAAGTTGGGATACGCACAGGTTCTCTGGTTAGACGGTGAGCACCGTAAATATGTGGAGGAAGTCGGAACCATGAACATTATGTTCAAGATTGCCGGTGAGATCTACACAGCACCAATCGAAGGAACCGTCCTTCCGGGTGTCACAAGAGATTCCATGATCCATTTGCTCCGCGACTGGGGTTACAAGGTGAATGAGACGAGACTTTCTGTTGATGACCTGATGAAAGCAGGACATGACGGCACACTGGAAGAAGTATTCGGAACCGGTACAGCAGCCGTTATCTCCCCTGTCGGAGAACTCCGTTACAAAGATGATGTCGTAACAGTCAACAACTTCGAGATCGGCGAACTGACACAGAAGTTATATGATACTTTAACCGGTATCCAGTGGGGCAGACTCCCGGATAAATATGGTTGGACAGTAGAAGTAAAATAACAGAAAACTGCTAAATATTAAAAATGAGACTCCAGACAGCAGGCTTTAGAAAGCCAGCTGAACGGAGTCTTTTTCTGTCAGGGCGTTACAGCCCCCGCATGCTGTCCGTAAAATATAAAAAAGAACCTCTGGACATTTCCGGAATATCATAGTATAGTAAACACGTCGCAGGAAAGAACAGGTTCTGCGACGAAAAAGAACCTTGAAAAGTGAATAGCAGACGATATATTCAGATATGCAATCCTGCCTGAAGACAGAAGCAGATCATACATTTCTCTTCCAGCGCCAGGTACCTGCAGGAACGACAGAAAAAGCAGGTTGACGAGGAAAAGGGTTATCGAAAATTCGGCGGACGCCCTTTCGTACCGCCCAGTGCGAGATATACCGGCAAATATGCAGGCGACTGCAAAACAAATACGGTGTAATGGGAAAAGCAAAAAGCTTTGGAATGAGAAGAATACAGCGGAAGCTGTAAAAATAGAGAAAAAGAAGAGGAATGGATTATGTGTGGAATTATTGGATATACAGGCAGTGAGAATGTAAAGAATATTTTACTTGATGCATTGGAGTTATTGGAGTATCGTGGATATGACAGCGCAGGGATTGCTGTATGCGATGAGGAGAAGAAGACAACAGAGGTCTTCAAATGTGCCGGCAGGGTCAGTGATTTAAGAACCATCTGTGACACAAAGAAGCTGTTATCCACCTGTGGGATCGGACATACGAGATGGGCAACGCACGGCGGCGTGAATGATGCGAATGCGCACCCACATCAGCAGGGAAAGGTAACACTCGTCCATAACGGTATTATTGAAAACTACAGGGATCTGATTGCAGACTATGATTTGCAGGATCTCCTTCACTCGGAGACAGACAGTGAAGTGGCAGCTGCATTGCTGAACCATTATTACAAAGGAGATCCGAGAGAGGCGATCAGAAAGACGGTGAGCAAGTTAAAGGGGACGTTTGCGCTCGTGATCCTGTTTGAGGATCATCCTGGGGTGATTTATTCAATCCGGAATGTCAGCCCTATTGTTGCGACCGTATGTAAGGAGGGCGCCATGCTCGCGTCTGACCTGACAGCACTGTGCCGTTTTACCAACCGGTATTTTGTAGTGCCGGAATATCATATTTTAGAGCTGCATCGGGATCATGTTTACCTGACAGACCTGAAAGATCAGGAGGTAAAACCGGAGTTTTTGGAGGTGGACTGGGAATTAAACAGCGCCGGAAAGAACGGTTATCCTTTTTATATGGAAAAAGAGATCATGGAGCAGCCGGAAGCGATCCGCAATACAGTTGCAGGCCGCATTGTGAACGGACTGCCTGATTTTACAGAGGACGGTGTGCCGGATGAGCTCTTTACAGAGTGTGACAGAATCTGCGTGGTGGCATGTGGAACAGCCATGCATGCAGGACTGGTGGCGCAGGCACTTGTAAAGTCCATCGTACATGTGCCGATGGAAGTAGAGCTTGCGTCAGAATTCATGTATTCGGATCCGGTGATTGATGAGCGGACATTGGTGATCGCAGTGTCCCAGTCCGGGGAGACGATCGACACGTTAGAGGCGCTTAAGTATGCGAAAAAGCAGGGTGCGAAGTGTCTTTCTGTTATCAATGTGAAGGGATCTTCGATTGCAAGGGAGAGCGATTATGTGCTTTATACGGCAGCAGGACCGGAGATCGCAGTGGCAAGTACGAAGGCGTATACGACACAGCTGGCGGTATTTTACCTGGTTGTGGCGAAGATGGCATTGCTGCGCAGCGTGTATACAGAGGAGCAGACACGCGATTTCATCCGCGAGTTAGAGCGTGTGCCGGAGGTTTTACAGGAGGTACTGGAAAAGAGACGGGACATCCATGTCATCGCGAAGAAGATTCTTGAGGCAAAGGATCTTTTCATGATCGGAAGAGGTCTGGATTACTCGATTCTGTTAGAGGGATCGTTAAAGTTAAAAGAGGTCTCCTACATTCATTCGGAGGCGTATGCATCCGGTGAGTTAAAGCACGGACCGATTGCGTTAATTACCGAGAACACGCCAGTTGTGGCAGCAGTGACGCAGGAGCGCTTAAAGTCCAAGGAACTCTCCAATATCAAAGAAGTGAAGTCAAGAGGAGCAGACATCGTGCTTTTTATCAAAAAAGCGCTCACAGAAGATTTAGACCGTGAATATCAGGTGATCGAACTTCCGGATATGGAGGACGCATTTATGGTGCTCCCGGCATCTGTGGCGTTGCAGCTTCTTGCCTACTATGTGTCATCCGACAAGGGCTTCGATGTTGATAAGCCAAGAAATCTTGCAAAGGTTGTGACCGTAGAGTAGTTCACCCTTGACAGAACCGGGGGACGGACAATAAAATAAATGAGTGTCCGGAAACGGAATTACTTTGTGAAAAGTATGACAAATTAAGAAGAGAAAATGCGATCTGCAATCTGTGCCGGAGGAGGAAAATCCTTTTTTCCCCCGGCAGCTTTTGTGCAGGATTGCATATCTGAATATAGAGAAAACAAGGAGGAAAATCCTCTCCTCGCATGATGAGCTCGGATTTTCCTGCGGAAAACAAGGAGGATTGTATGGAGAACGAAGAAAAGAAACTGCCGGAAGATTTCGTTCCGGAAAGACCAGACTATGAACAGGAACTGACCCAGATCCTCCGAAGTAATGCGACAGATGAGGAGATCCGGGAGAAGTTCGAGGATTATCATGAGAATGATATTGCTGCGATTTTAGAGGATCTGACTCCGGAAGAACGTAAAAAGCTGTACCGGATCTTAGGGGATGACCTGACCTCTGAGATCTTTACCTATGTGGAGGATGTTGGAAAGTACATCGAAGAATTAGATGCGGAGAAGGCGGCGGATATCATCGAATCGATGGATGCCGATGATGCAGTCGATATCTTAGACGAACTCGAAGAGGACAAGAGTGACGAGATCTTCCAGTTGATGAACGAGGACGCCAGACAGGATGTCACCCTGATTCATTCTTACGACGAGGATGAGATTGGTAGCCGGATGACAACAAACTTCATCGAGATCCGGCGCGGCTCCACCGTCCGTCAGGCGATGAAGGAATTAGTGAACCAGGCAGCGGAGAATGACAATATCACGACGTTGTATGTGGTGGAGGAAGACCACACCTTTTACGGAGCGATCGATCTGAAAGATCTGATCATCGCAAGGGAGTATGTGGATCTCGAAGACCTGATCGCAACCTCCTATCCGTATGTGTACGCGAAGGAGAGCATCGACGAGTGTATCGAAGAACTGAAGGATTACTCGGAAGATTCCATCCCGGTACTCGACAATGACAATCATATCATCGGTGTCATCACCTCACAGGACATCGTGGAAGTTGTCGATGAAGAGATGGGAGAGGACTACGCGAAGTTAGCCGGTCTGACCGCAGAGGAGGACTTAGAGGAGCCGCTGTTAGAGAGTATGAAGAAGCGTATCCCGTGGCTGATCGTCCTCTTATTCTTAGGACTTCTCGTATCGTCAGTCGTCGGTATGTTTGAAAAAGTAGTAGCAGAACTGACACTTGTAGTGTGCTTCCAGTCGCTGATCCTGGATATGGCAGGAAATGTCGGAACCCAGTCGTTAGCGGTTACAATCCGCGTGCTGATGGATGAGAATCTGTCCGGCAGACAGAAGCTAAAGCTTGTCGGGAAAGAGATGCGCATCGGCTTCTGCAATGGTACGCTGCTTGGAATCTTATCTTTTCTTTTTATCGGACTGTTTATCAGTATCGTGAAAGGAAAGGGATTTTACTTCGGATTTGCCGTTTCAGGCTGTATCGGCTTCTCGCTGATGGTTGCGATGGTAATCTCAAGCTTTGTCGGAACCGCGATCCCAATCTTTTTCCACAAGATCAAAGTTGACCCGGCAGTGGCATCCGGACCGCTTATTACAACGGTGAATGACCTTGTGGCTGTGGTGACTTATTACGGGTTGACATGGCTGCTTTTGATTGATGTGCTGCATCTTTCGTAGTCAGGGCAATACTGGGGGGTCATTAACCAAGGGACGCTGCCGGACGTTAGGCTATGTTAGCCGAAAGAGAGCGGTACTTCCTACGAAATTCCATTACGCCAGGCACTCCGATGTGCCCAAAGCAGGATTTTGTGTCAGCAATGGCTTCCACAAAACCTTGGTCACATCTCCGTGGCGTAGAGGATATTTCTCCGGAAGTACCGCTCTCTTTCGGCATACGGAGGGTATTGGACGGCAGCTGTAGATCTTAATGTTATAGTTTTAATGATAATGGTTTTAAAATTTACTGACCTGCATTATGCTTTTGAGCAAGTTGTTCTTTTAAGCGTCTGATTTCGTTATCCTTCTCAGAAATAGTTGCATCTTTTTTTGATAGTTCATCTTGAAAGCGAATCTCTCTGTCTACAAGTTCTTCTTTGGTTTTCAAAAGTTCCTGTTCACTTTTCGACAACTGCTCTTTGTTTTGAGCAAGTTCTTCCTGCATCTTTTCCATTCTGGCATTATGTACTTTCTCCCAGAACTCTGCATCAGCACGCGCCCTGGCCTGCTGCCTTAAAATATCATCCTTGTTCACTTTATAAAGCTCATCTGAAGCCTGCATCAGATCTGGATCATTCTTTGCGATCAT
>CAKRFH010000001.1:0-144694 GCA_934320555.1 uncultured Roseburia sp. | reverse complement strand
GTTATAGGTAATAATTTTAACTTTGGTGATGTTCTAAGTATTTTTAATTCTTTTAAGTCTGGGCTTGGGGAGTTTATAAAGGCTATGGGTGATTTTCCGCAGTTGATTGCTAAGACTTTCCCGTTTTTGCCGACTTTTATTACAAGTGCTATTGGTTTAGGGTTTTTGATGGCGGTTGTTCTTAGGCTTCTTGGACGATAAAGAAAAGAGAGCAGATTTATCTGCTCTCGGAAAGGTGGTTTTTATGTCTGCTATGTTTAATGCATGTCTTACAATTTTAAGGTATCCGCTTACTTTTTATGGGGTTACTTTTAATTTGTTAAACGTGATTGCCTATGCTGTTGTTGCTATTCTTTTATGCAAATTTATTTATGGCATGCTTAGTTAATTGATTTAGCATTTCTTTCTGCATCTTCATATGTTGAACCTACTCCAACTTCGGGTTTTATTATGTAGTTTAGCTCTGAAAAGAAATCGCTTGTTTCTTGAAAAACGTTTATTACCTGTTCCATTTCATTTTCAAGTTTTTCAATGCGGGTGTTTTGCTTATAGCAGAAAACTCCTAGTATTGCGACAGCTCCGATTAGTAAAACAATTAGAAAGTCTGTCCAACTTGTTGTGTCATTATTGTTCTTTGCATAGTATGAATTTGTCAATTCATCATATAGTTCTTTGTCAATTGTTACAGTTTCTCTCTTGTCCATTTTGTTCTCCCTCCCTTGGTTCGATAGTCTGATTGTAACATAAAATTAAAAATGTAGAAAGGTGGTTATCATGGAAAATGAAGTTTTTAATACGGAACTTGAGGAAGCTCAAGTGGAGATTGTGGAAGATACGGAGACTGCTCCAGAAAGCACGGAGGATTCTACGGAATCTTTGGAGCTGTCTGAAAAGGAATCTGATCTTTTGCAGGTTCTTACAAAATTACTCAATTCCGATTCTACGGATATTGGCGCGGCTGATCTGACCGCTGCCGAACAGGTGCAGGAGAGTGGAGCAGTCTCTCAGGCAGATTACACGGAGCAGTTAGACCGGATTCATTATGATCTTATGATTTTCCTGTTCCTGTGTCTGTTCTTCTGGATGTATGAGCGTATCAAAGTTGCCTGCCGGAACATGAAAAAGGCAGTGTGAAAGGGGTGTAATTTATGAATGATTTTATTACTTTAATTATCGGTGATTTAACAGAATTTAATGAAATGACGTTTTTTATCGTAATATGTCGCCTGCTTGTGCTCGGTCTTTGTTTAGAGACTTTCGGAGTAATCTGCGGCTATTTTGCGAGTTTCGGAAAGAGGTGCTAAATGGCGATTTTAATTACTATAGCGGCGGTTTTAATTTTAGTTTATTCCGTCTTTATCCGTACGATTGTGACGCATCCAATCAGCGCGGCAGTGAATGCCGCCCGTGATGTTTATAAATGGTTTAAGTATAAGCGTTGGCGCGAGATGCAGACAGGTAAGCTGATCTGTTACTGTGCGCTTTTCGGAAAAGGAAAAACGCTTTCCGTGGTGCATTATGTCCGGATGAATTACTTTAAATATAATAACAAAAAGGTCTTTGACTTTGCCAGAAAGAAATGGATAACACAGAAAGTACATGTGATCTCAAATGTGGAATTGACTGATATACCATATGAAAAGTTTGTCTCGCTCCAACAGATTATCAGGGTAGCGGAGACATTCGCGGAACAGGATAAAGAAAACGATACGCGGACGATCACGCTTGTACTGGGTGATGAGTTTAGCGTACAGATGAATAGCAGGAGCTTTAAGAGTAACATCGACCCGCTTTTCTTAAATACTTTACTGACCTGTCGCCATCACCACATCAGTATTATTTACGATGCGCAGAGGTTTAACCATGTGGATGCACTGCTCCGGCAAGTGACGAGTTATGTTGTGTCATGCGATAAAACATGGCGCGTTATGGTTTCAGCGCAGTATGATGCATGGGAACTTGAAAACGCTACCAGTGTCTCCATGATTAGACCTAAGCGCCGCTTCGGTTGGTTTATTAAAGATTCTGATTACAATGCTTATGATACGCTTGCATGTGTCGATAATCTCAAAAAGTCCTGCCAGTCCGGCGATATGATGAGTGAAGAGGAGATACTTTCTTTACAGTGCAATCAGCCTGCCAATATGGAAATCGTGGATAATCCAAGCCGGAAATATTTTAAGAACAAAAAGAAGAGTAATAGAAAAATAATAGGATAGTAGAGGTCTAGCGTTCGTTCTTGACAATAGGTTAGGGGGTGCCAGGCTGACTCCGCCGGGTGGCTCGGGTTTATCCCGTCCCCCGGCAGAGCCTGCCATGCTCCCCCGTGGGTGCCTGTTGTCAAGATCGTAATGCGGCAGATTTTAGAAAATCTCTACTTGATAGTAGCAACATATCTTACCCATGTTGCTACAAACAATTTTATCTGGGAGGTGGTGCTTCTTGGGGTTTACAATGTCCAAGTTTATGATTATGATGGATTTACTCAATTCCGCATTTACAATCGACCTATAGAGTATGAGCATGAGAGAGTAGTATCAGATGATGCCGTTATCCTGCCGGATGATGTAAAAAAGGAACGTTCTGAACGCGTTTCACTAAATCGGACAAAGCAATCTATTTATGAGCTCGCTTATAATAATAAATGGGATTGGTTCATCACATTCACGTTTAGCGATCCTGTTGATAGGTATTTATATGATGTCTGTACGAAACGTGTTCGTAAATGGTTAAATCATTTGAAAGATCGCAAGTGTCCGAACCTAAAATATTTAATTGTTCCAGAACAACATAAGGACGGAGCGTGGCATATACATGGCTTGCTTGCTAACTGTGATGGAATGGAAATGGAAGATTCTGGCAGGGTGTCCATGTATAAAAAAGCATATGTCCGGACTGCTGATAATGCCATGCATCCATGGATATACAATGTATCCGGTTGGAAGTATGGATTCTCTACAGCAATTCCGATTGGTTCAGCTCCGGAAGATAACGCTAAGATGTGTTCTTACATGTGTAAATACATAACAAAAGAATTATGTACAGGGTTAAAAAATAAGCGGCGCTTTTTTGCCAGTAAAAATTGTAAAAAAGTAGAAAAAGAAAATTATAATTGGGCAACAGATGACATAGAAAATATGATAAATGAATTTTATGAACAGGGCTTAGTTGATTATGATAAAACACAGAAAATAGAATGTGCCGGGCAGATTGTCCGTTATGTAACAATTAAAAAATAAGCAAAAAAAGGGGGAGTGCATCCCCCTTAATATTTCTCAACCTCGAACCAGATGTCTATAGCCTGTTGTACGGCTTCGAAATCGTCTTCTAGATACCATTTCTGTATAATGGTTACATTGTAGTCTTTTCCTTCAAATGTAACTCGTTCATGAAAAAACATAATTTCCCATGGGGTAGGATTTGACAACCAACTACTAATACAGAACCAAAAACCTCCGTCATAGTGTTCTGCGATGTACTTTTTTAATGCGATTCGATTCATAAGTTACCTCTTTCCGTGCTAGCGCACTTTTTTCTCTGGGGGAACATATGAAGTCAAGCATAAGCGAAGCGCAACCGCCATGCGGCAGGCAGAAAATGAAAATGTGCAGCCATTTAGAAAATATTTTCTGCCTGTGCTTTACTCATATGATATAATCAAAAGACTGTGCGCGTAATGTACAAAAACAGAGATCAATTATATTTGTATTTTTAGCAAGATTTAACAAATCGTTTTAGCTCGTAAAGATAAGGCTTGCAATACGCATTGGATAGTGTTATAGTCTGTTCATCAGATAGCACAAACTATTCGCAAAACACAAGTTTAACGAATAGTTTGTTCGGAAAAGGCAATGACGGGCTGTTCTGGCTCCGTTTTTACATGCTTTGCTTACTTGTATCAATAACTGGCTGGATAAGCTTATTATGACTATAAACCCTGTGGGACTATGTATTTTTGAATTTATATGTGGATTATTTTATGATCTGGATATTATAAATCCCAAGAAGCACCACCTCCCAAATAAGAATTGTGTAGCAATATGAGCTAAAAAAGGCAAGCCCCAGATTTTGACTCTAGAGCCTGCCTTTTTAAATTCATATTATCTTACAATCTAAATGGTATTTTACTTATTCATAGTATCATACAGTTCCCTGTACTTTAAAATCATCTCCACACAATTGTCAATACCAAGCTTTCCGGCATCTAAGGAAAGGTTATAGCTCTTAGAATCGCCCCACTTCTTACTGGTGTAATAATTGTAATAACTTGCACGCTGCTTATCCGTCTTATTGATGATATCACGGGCTTTATTCTCGGTGATATTCAGACTCTTGCAGACATTGCGGACACGGATGTCCATATCAGCATGAATGAAGATGTTGATGCAGTCCGGATTATCAGCTAACGCGTAGTCGGCGCAGCGACCCACGATTACACAGGACTCTGTCTCGGCAATCTTCTTAATTGTCTCGAACTGTGCGAGGAATACTTTGTGATTCAATGGCATATCAAGGAAAGGTGCTGCAGAATATCCACTGACAGAATATGTATCCATTACGAGGGAATATAAAAAGCTGTTTGTTGGCTTTTCATCGTGATTTTCGAAGATTTCCTCACAGAAACCACTGTCTTTAGCAGCCTGTTGTAAAAGTTCCTTGTCATAAAGCTTGATTCCGAGACGTTCAGCTAATTTCTCACCAACTGCTTTACCACCGCTTCCAAATTCTCTACCGATCGTATATATTTTATTACTCATAAATAATCCCACCTTTACATTTTATTAAACATCAGAATAAGGAAAAACAAATTCTGTTGTTTAAATTTATTATACCTTATTATATAAAAAAATGAAAGAATTATTTCAAATTATCTCAAATCTTTTAAAATCTTTTCAAAATATTCAGGCAACGGTGCATTTACTTCCATATATTCATGTGTTCTTGGATGGATAAAGCCGATTGTCATGGCATGAAGGGTTTGTCCCTGCAATTTGTAAGGACTTTTTCCATTGGAATACAACGCATCACCTAACAGAGGGTGTCCGATGCTTGCCATATGTACGCGGATCTGGTGGGTTCTGCCTGTCTCAAGTTTAAATTCCATATAGGTATAACGCTCAAACCGCTCCAAGACACGGTAATGTGTGATGGCATCTTTTCCATTCTTCTCATTAATCGCCATTTTCTTGCGGTCGATCGGATGCCTTCCGATCGGGGCATGGATGGTTCCTTCCTCTTCTTTTACCACACCGTATACAATTCCGCGGTATCTGCGGTTGACGCTGTGTTCCTTAATCTGCTCTGCAATAAAAATATGGCTTTCATCATTTTTGCAGACAATCAGCGAGCCGGTCGTGTCCATATCAATCCGGTGAACGATGCCCGGACGGATTTCCCCGTTAATACCGGACAGACTGTCTTTGCAATGATACATAATGGCATTGACGAGTGTGCCGGAATAATGACCGGCAGATGGATGGACAACCATGCCCTTCGGCTTATTGACCACGAGCAGGTCATCATCTTCATATAGAATATCTAACGGAATATTTTCCGGCAGAATCTGGGTCGGTGTGGCATCCGGAATCTCCACGGTGACCAGGTCATCTGTTTTCAGACGGTAATTGGCTTTCTGCGGATAGTCATTTACGAAGACATGTCCGTCTTTAATTATTTTCTGAAAAAAGGAGCGAGACTGCTCCGGAAAAAGTATGCTGACATACTTATCCAGTCTCTCTCCCTCATATTCGTACGCTACTTCAAATGTTTCTTTTTGCATGGGATCTCCTACTTCTCTGCCGGTTTCTTTGACGGGAAAATCTGGTTGAAATCTTCTTCCTTATAGTAAAACAGTCCCAAAAAGATCATGGCAAAAGCCGCAACTGTGACATAGATATCTGCGACGTTAAAAATCGGGAAATCAATCAAACTAAAATAGAAAAAGTCAACGACATAATTGTGCATGACACGGTCGATAAAGTTTCCAATTGCGCCAGCAAAGAAAAGTACACAGATTGCGTTCATAAAGAAAAATCTCTTCTGCGCCGGGAGCTTCTTAAGGAAAAGATAAACGAGAACCGCCAGTATGATCAGCGTGAAAACGACAAAAAAGGTTTTCTTTCCCTGAAGAATGCCGAAAGCTGCCCCGCGGTTCTCAAGATAACGGAGCTCAAAAACACCCGGTATTAGAACAAGTGGTTCCTGATCTTTCAGAAACTGAAGGGCAAGTACTTTGGTAAGCTGGTCTAATAGAATAAGAAAAATTGATACTGCTGCACCGATCGCAGCTTTTTTTGTCAAAGAGGATGTTGTATTCATAGTCATATTTATTCCGTTTCTGTTAAGCTAAAATATAGTGGATTCCCTCTAAAATCTGTTCATCAGAGAGATCGCGGTAAATGTAAGCATTGCCAATGGTTTCTAGCAGGATAAACTTGAGCTTCGCTCCTACCATCTTTTTGTCAAGTTTTGTGGTGTCTAATATTTCCTTGGCATCTAGATTGGAAACGCGTGTCAACAGACCAAAATGCTGTAGTGTCTCCTCAATCAGCGCAAGATCCTGATCTGAAATATTTCCAAGCCTGCAGGACAGGTAAGAAGCTGCTACTGTGCCGAGCCCAACGCAGACACCATGCGATAATTTGAAATCTGCAAGCTTTTCTACTGCATGACCGATCGTATGACCGAAGTTGAGAAGGGCGCGTTCTCCTAATTCTTTCGGGTCACGTTCCACCACATCACGTTTGATGCGGCAGCTCTCATAGATCATTTCCTCTAATGTGTCATAGTCGAGATCTAAAATATCCTGATAGTGCTCGTTCATCCAGGAAAAGTAGCGGCTGTTTTTGATCAGGCCGTGCTTTAAAATTTCTCCGAAGCCTGAAACAAGCTGATCTTTTGGAAGTGTTTTTAAGACATTCAGGTTCATATAAACTAACTTCGGCTGATAAAAAGCGCCTACCATATTTTTGTACTGCAGGAAGTCCACACCTGTCTTTCCACCGATACTGCTGTCCACCTGCGCAAGCAGGGAGGTTGGAACCTGAACAAAATCAATCCCACGCAGATAAGTCGCTGCGGTAAAACCGGTGAGATCTCCGACAACACCACCGCCTAATGCGATCAATACATCGTGACGGTCAAAATGATGTCCAATCAGATATTCGTAGACGTCATTAACCGTGGAAGTATTCTTACTCGCCTCTCCGGCCTGGAATGTATAGCAATAGACCTGCTGATATCCGGACTCCTTTAGCAGAGTACAGATCTCCTCCCCATAAAGTGGTGCGACATTGGAATCAGAGACGATACAGAACTTCTGATCCGGCATGTAGCCAAGGTTTATGAGCTCTTTTCCGAGATTGGAAAAGGAATTCTTTAACTGAATATGGTAAATGACGGTATTGTTTAAGGTTACTGGCAAATCTTTTGACATCGGGCGGTTCCTCCTGTAAGTTTATTCGTATAGTTTGTAATGAAACCGGATTCTTCCCCGGTTGGTGGTGCCATATTCCTGTTCGAAAAGGAAACGTCCATTTCCGCGCACAGAAATAATATCGCCCTCCTTACAGCGGCAGGACGGGTTCTGGACACATTTTCCATTGATAAAAACCTTCTCTGCCTTCAGATATTCTAAGGACTGGCTTCTGGAAAAATTGTAGACACATGCGATAATGCTATCCAAACGGTTGGAAGTGATGATACCGTCTTTATCCGTGAACTTCTGCTGTACTTCGAGTTCTTCTGCTGTGCAGCTCTTGACGGAGACAACTGTATGCTTTATCTTATCCAAATGTTCGATAAAATAAGGGGCAATACTCTCCTCACAGATGATCACATATTTGTCGTCGCCGACTAAAATATCCCCAACCCTGCCCCGGTCAACCCCAAGGTTCATGACAGAGCCTAAGAGATCACGGTGCCCGAGCTTCTCGGCAAACTTCGGATACGTGGGTGTTACCTCCAGATAAGTGATCGGATATGCCCACTCATAATAAAGAGCATCAGGGATAAAAGCAACCATCTGACGCTCTGCAAAATCAACTCCGCCGAAAGTCTCGGTGCGGGTCTCGTAATATTTTTCGTTTTGATGAAAAATGGTCTGTTCATTCAAATTAAGGAAATCGCTGAATAAAACGATTCCCTTTCTGTTTGCCTGCTTTGACAGGTCTATTAACTTCTTTTTACATAAATCCTGTTCGTTCATGGACATATGGATTACATTCCTTTGGTATCAAATGCGTCTACAATATTCAGAAAATCACCTGAAATATCGACGGATTCCGGTGTAATGATGAAGATATAATTGGAAATCTTCTGTAAGTTGCCGCTCACTGCGAAGCAGGAACCGGATGTAAAGTCAATAATACGCTGTGCGATCTCCACATCAAGACCCTCAACGTTCAAGACAACGGTACGATTGTTTAACAGTGTCTCTGTGATTTCCCTTGCATCTTCCACGGAAGTAGGTTTGATTACACATACTTCCATTCCAGAGAGATTGGAAGATTTTCTGGAAGGACGGATCGGTGTGACTTTGGCAGGAGCCTTGGCAGGTTTCTCTTTATAGTCTTCCTGGTAAGCCGGTACTTCCTTCTTCGCACGGATAGGTTTGCGCGAAACTTCTTCCTCCTCATCGTAATCGTAATCCTCGTTATAGAAATCATCGTCATCGTCCGGATTCAACCGCATGATATTTAAAAATTTATCTACAAAACTCATGTTTCTTACTCCTATGTCTATTTATTGTAATTTCTCTCTCCGAATATGCCAGTTCCAACCCGAACCATGGTAGCACCCTCTTCGATCGCCACCTGATAGTCTCCGGTCATACCCATAGATAGAATATCCATAGATACATTATCTATTTTTTTATTTCTTATGTCAACAGATAATTCTTTTATTTTGCGGAAATACATCCGGTTGTCCTCCGGATTCTCCACATATGGGGCAATCGTCATCAGTCCCATGATCCGGATATTGTCAAGCTCAGCAATCTCCTCAACCAGCTGGATTGCATCCGCTTCTGAGATGCCGAATTTGGATTCCTCATGTGCAATATTTACCTCCACAAGAATCGGAACGGTGACATTCTTCTTCTTTGCCTGAATGTTGATCTCCTCTGCAAGGCGATAGGAATCCACAGAATGAATCAGAGCCACCTGTCCGACAATGTATTTGACTTTGTTGCGCTGCAAATGTCCGATCATATGCCAGCGGATATCCGAAGGGAGAACTTCTATTTTTTCACAGAGCTCCTGAACTTTATTTTCTCCGAAATCGCGGATATTTTCCTCGTACACTTCCTGTAACATGGAAACAGGCTTTGTCTTGCTCACAGCGATCAGGGTGACTTCACTGCGGTCTCTTCCGCTGCGGTCGCAGGCATTCTGTATATTCTGTTCTACTTCTTTTAAACGTTCTTTTAACATCACATCTATTCTCCTTTTCTTTTTATTGCTTGATCAGCTGGTTTTCTGTAATTTTTCCACCGTCTAACGCAATATGGTCATACTGCATGATACCGAAGGTGGTGCCGGTCTTTACGATGGAATATTCTTCGTTCTGATACAGAATATCAATCTGTTTGAAAACGGCATATCCCTTATTGATATTATATACCCCCTGTAAAGAGGCCGTCTGGCTGCCGACAACATAAGTATCCTTTGAATCGGTCTTCACGAGGACATCCCCTGCCGAGACAGACTCACTGTCAATATAATAGAAATCATCCGTCGCATAATAAATCGTCGGGGAGACGAATGTAGAGGAATGATTTCCGTCTTTGTCGGCATGATCGACGAGAATTCCTGTACTATCGGAATCTCCACCCTTTATGAAATAATCGACCGGGATTGTGAAAAATGCTTTCTCTGTAATAGCAGAATTTGGGATCTTAAGGCCGGTTTCCTCGGAGAGAAGCAGCTCCACTTCCACATATCGTTCAGATGCATAGCGTACCATGCCATTTTTTAAGGACAGGATCAGATAATTCTGTCCACCCTGATTTGTAATTGTATAGGTGGCATAAGTTTCCTTGGAATCTTTCAGAAAACGGATCCGGATCGTGTTATCATCCGCAAGGGCTGTGGCAGTCTCTTCCGGGATGGGAAGAATGATATTCCAAAGTTCACTGTCGATCAGTTTATATACCTGTCCTCCGGAGGAGGTACTCGGTTCTGCTTTTAAGTCCTGTCTTGTATAGTTTGACTCATCAAACATATCAGAGGTAAAGTTCTCCGTGGAAACATTCTCATAGCCATCTACATAGTAGGTGATGATACCAGGCTCTGTGGCATAGACTTTGTGGAATGTATTGTTTTCCTCCGCTGTCGCGACATAATCAGAAATGCTGTTTAAGGCATTCATACTGAGTGCCTCATTCAGGGAAGCGTTGACATTATCTTTGAAGCTGTATACCTGATAAAAGTCCCCGGATTGGTAAGCATACTGGAAATCCTCAATGGTGTCTTCAATCTCCGCAAGGTTATCTGCATCGATCTTCGTGCCGTCCTGATTGGCGGCATTGATCATGCTGGCAACATTCCCGCTCTCATCCACGGAGTAAAGCAGATCCCCATAAGCGATCTTAGATCCCTCTTTGACATAATAATTGACAGATCCGCTGTAATCGGACGTACAGACCTTCTCACTCCGCAGAGCCAGACCGTTGTAAACGTTATTGACGGCAATGGTTCCCTGCTCGACCTCATAAGGGGAGATGTGCACCTCTGTCAGGTAGGTGAAGGCATTGAACACCAGATAAATAAAGATGATGATAAAAACGACCACACCAATATTGATATTCAGCGGTTTTCTATATTTTACGACATTTTTATTCTTTTTCAAAAAACAACATGTCCTTTCGCTCGTTTCTGATGCTTGTTGTGACATCGAATTTTATTTTAACATTTTCGGGGACAGAAAACAACGCTGCGAAAAAAATAATTCGGTATAAATTCGAAAAAGAAGGAAAGAATAAAAAGAAAAGGCAAAAGGAGTACACAATCATGAAAACAAATTGGCTGGACTATACATTACTCACACTTGTGATCGTTGGCGCAGTAAACTGGGGGCTGATCGGTTTCTTTCGGTTTGACCTGGTGGCATTTCTCTTCGGGGATCTTTCCTGGCTGTCACGGATCATCTATGCCCTCGTTGGAATCGGAGGCTTATATGCGATCAGCTTTTTTGGCCGTATCAACAATGGGGAAATGTAAAAAATACAGAAAAAAAGGAGCTGCACACATGGCAGCTCCTCTTATCTTTTTACAAGGAAATGACAATTTTTGCTTTTGCACACTCTGGCAGCTTTGATTCATCTCTTGAAACGCTTAAAATAAATTTGACATTATACTTCTCACTGATAACGTCTAACTTCTCAATCGCATGTGCAATCTCATCGTCAGTATTGATGGATGCGATGGTGAGGAAACTGTCAAGATACATCTCTTCGAGATCGTGATCCTGTGAAACGATTCCACATAAGAAACCAAGGAATTCATCACAGTTCTCAATTGGATAATCCATTACGTTGATCAGACGAACCTTATTATTCAGCTCGTACATATGCTTCTGACTCTTGTCTAAGTATACGATGTTGCCTGATGCAACGTCCACTGCATGATTTACCTTTGCCAGTAACTCTTTTGTTTTGCCCTTGCCTTTTTCTCCGGATATAATTTCTATCATTGCCGTTTCCTCCTTATATTCCCTGCTTTATGTAATTTGAATAAAAACAGTAAATTTTATAAATCAATTATAGTACATGTGCACATAAAATACAACTGTTAATTCGAAAAACTGTTCAACATTTCATTCATCAGTAAATATAAGTTGGATTTGCAGTCTGCTTTTAATACAATTGATACAATCGGCTGTCCTGCACTGTTCGTGGAATACAGGACGAGGCAGTATCCGGCAGCACCTGTCGTGCCTGTTTTACCGCCAACGACAGTGATCCCATCCGGTGGAGTCTCTTTCCCGACAAGATACTGGTTCGTATTCTCCCACGTCTTCTCCACTGGATTGCCGGATGCATCGGTATAGGAAGTATCATAGCTCATCGTGCTGATAATATCGACAAAGCGGTCATCCTTTACGGCATTCTGGAAGATCAGGTACAGATCGTAGACGGATGTGTAGTGATCCTCATCCGGCAGTCCGTTCGGGTTCACAAAATGGGATCTGGTTGCACCCATAGCATTGGCCTCCTGGTTCATCAGATCTGCGAATGCCTCCACATTTCCGGAGAGATGCTCTGCAATCGCGATTGCCGCGTCATTGCCGCTCTTAAGCATCATTCCGTACAGCAGATCACGTAAGGAGACCACATCACCTGCTTTCAGCCCACATACGGACGAATCCGAAGCCTGCTTTGCTGCATATTCGCTCACAGTGACAAGATCATCAAGGTTACCGTACTTGAGTGCAAGGTAAGCCGTTAAGATCTTTGTCGTGCTGGCAGGATACAGCTTCTCATAAATATTCTGAGCATAGTTGACGGTACCGGTTGCAAGATTGAAGACACCGGCTCCTTCCGCTACGTTGGAATGCGTGCCATCTGTCCCGATATTCGTGTCGTCAATCACACAGAGATTTTCAGAAAAATAAGTCTGCTCCACGCATTCCCCGGTACCAGATAACCCTAGGTCTGCGGTTGTCGCATAGACATCATAGGGATTGTCATAGCTTACGGCTGTCTGACCACATCCAGACATAAAAACAGCTGCTATGCCGGTAAGACATAGCAGTCTTAATCTTTTATTTATACATTTCACGCCACTCTAAGTCTCCTCTGTCTAATGCTCGAATCAAAAGTTCGGCGGTTGCAAGATTGGTTGCCAGCGGGATGTTGTGTGTATCACACAGCTTCACAACATTATTGACATCCGGCTCATGAGACTTCGGTGTCAGCGGATCACGTAAGAAGATGACAAGATCGATCTCGTTGTGTTCGATCTGTGCCCCAAGCTGCTGGGATCCTCCCAGATGTCCTGCCAGGTATTTATGAACATTCAGATTGGTCACCTCTTCAATCAGCCTGCCGGTCGTTCCGGTTGCATAAAGTTCATTCTTACAGAGAATCCCTCTATATGCAATGCAGAAGTTCTGCATCAATTTCTTTTTTGAATCGTGCGCAATAAGTCCAATATTCATTGTGCGGTTCCCTCCTGTTTAATATTTTTTCTTCTGAAGCCCGACATTTAGCACTAGTCCGACTCCGATATATAAAGATAATAAGGACGTAAGTCCATAGCTTACGAACGGAAGCGGAATACCAGTATTCGGAAGCAGCCCGCTTGCAACGCCTATGTTGACTAAGCTTTGAAATCCTACAAGAGCAGCAAAACCACAGCAGATCATCTTTCCAGCTGTGTCCCTTGCTTTCCTAGCAATTAATATACACTCTATTGTGACGAAAAGCAACAAAATTATAATAATAGCAGTTCCGATAAAACCGAGCTCCTCTCCCGCTACAGCAAAGATAAAGTCTGTCTGCGGCTCAGGGATAAAATTACCATTCTTGACAGAGGTGGCATCGGTATTATTCAGTCCTTTTCCCCATAGCTGCCCGGAACCGATCGCCATGATCGCATTCTGCTGCTGATAGGCATCTGCCGGGTAATCCTCCGGATAAAGCCATGCCATAATACGGGTCAGCTGATACTGACGGATAAACGGAATCTTGTCCTGGATCAGAAGTGTAAATAATATAATTGCCGATGGTATGCTGACGGACAGCACACCTGCTACTATTTTATAACTTAATCCGGCAACAAACAAGAGGGTAACAAAAATTAGTGTCGTAACAATTGTGGTCGAAAGATCCGGCTGCATGACGATCAGACCGAGCGGAACCGCAGCCAGGGCAAAGGAAGCGAATAGTACTTTCGGTGTATTCAGCTTCTCCTCGTATTTCATGAAGAAATAGGCAAAAAACAAAATGATCAGGATCTTTGCCAATTCGGAAGGCTGGAACTGAAATCCACCCGGAAACTGGATCCAGCGCTGGGCGCCTCCGGCTGATTTCCCGACTGCAATGACAAGTATAAGCATACCAGCCATAAACAGATAAATCAGCCAGGCGAACCGCAGGATAAAATTGTAATCAATCAAAGACACAATGAGCATCATGGCAAGACTTAAGACCATACCGATTATCTGTTTGTTCTGGACAGATGGCTTCGCGCTTCCAATCAGCAGGATCCCGATCACGGTCAGGGTAACAACATAAAGTACCAATATGAACTTGTAATTTTTCAGTTTGTACTGTTTAAACATTCTGTCTCTCTCTTTTTGTATTCTTTCAAAATAACTTTTATCTCAATATCTTCCGGTTGCGCATCCACATATTTGACCACCACTCTCCGGATGTCATTCTGTAAGCTGTGGATGGTATCTTCATCTAACAGGTTGTCCTCATAGCGGAGCATTCCTTTCAGACGTTCTTTGGCAGCTGTTACTGATTTCTTTCTGATCATAGAAACACACTCCCAATTGATATTTAATGTTTTCCTGCAGTCTCCGGCATTTTCTTAAAGGAAAGCTTCCAGAAAGAACGCTTCTCATGCAGGTAGTCCGGAACCGGTACATCCTCTCCCATGATCCGGCGGCATATATTGCGGTAACACGCTTCGGAACAGGAACGGTGCCCTAAGATGCTCTCCCCGTGGTTCTGGGAAACGACAATGGAATCATCTTCTAACACAACACCTAAGAGGTCCGTACGGAGAAGTTCGCAGATATCTTCCACCCGCAGCATATTCCCATCCTTTGCCATCTGCTTCCGGAAGGAATTGATGAGTAAAAACAGGGAAAGATCTTTTCTGCGCCTTAAGATCCGGAGGACACAGTCCGCATCGTGTACGGAAGATACCTGCGGAGTTGTGACGACCACGACTTTGTCTGCCGCGCAGGTTGCCAGTTCAAATCCGGTTCCGATTCCAGCCGGGCTGTCGATCAGAACATAATCATAACGTTCCTTCAGCTCGGCAACAAGCCGCTGCATCGCAGATACCGCAATCGGTTCGTGTTCCCTGACACATGCGGAAGGGATGATGGAAAGATTTGGATAATTCCGATCCCGGATCACAGCCTGCTTTGTACGACATTTTCCGGAGAGGATATCCACCAGATTGTAGACGATCCGGTTTTCCAATCCCATGACCACGTCGAGATTCCGAAGTCCGATGTCCGTGTCGACAAGGATTACTTTTTTCTCTGAGAGTGAAAGTCCGACTCCGACGTTGGCTGTAGTGGTTGTCTTGCCAACGCCGCCTTTTCCTGAAGTGAAAGTAATTACTTCACCCATGAAGTAAGACCTCCTTATGCAATTAGTCATTGAAGCTGTTTGATGAATCTCCAACATTTTCAGCCTGCCCGCTTAATAAGGCATCTGCATCCTCAGTGCCAAAATAATAAGCAAATACATTCTTCGCATACTCGGCCGCATTGTGTGAGGTGTATCCGAAGGCGATACGTGTCGCAATGGATATTTCAGGATCATTGTACGGGGCATAACCGACGAACAGCGCGTGGTTCGGGCGGTTCGGGCTCTGCTGTGCCGTACCGGTCTTTCCGGCAACTTCAATCGGAAAATCATCGAAGTTTGAAAGATTCTCCACTACCATGCGCATTCCGGTATGAATGGCGTCCCAGCCGGTACTGTCTAATACATCCACCTGGTTGCGGATTTCCGGTTCGAAGTCCTCGATCAGATTACCATCGGAATCACAGACCTTATTTAATAAGGTGTACTGGTAAACAGTCCCTCCGTTTGCAATCGCGGTCACATATCTGCCAAGCTGTACGGTCGTGTAGTTGTTATTACTCTGTCCGATCGCAGCCATGACCGGGAATTCGTCGGCAATCTTCGGGTCGTTCTCTTCAATCTCAACACCGGTTGTCTCGTCGAGACCGAGAAGCCCCGCATATTCGCGGATCTTTGCAATACCTGTAGAATCGCTGTAATTGCTTGTGTAATTGTTCGTGCTGAGCCGGTAGCCTACTTCATAGAAGAAGTAGTTACACGAATCCCTTAACGCCTCGGATACATTGATCAGACCGTGCGTATAGCCGTGGTTTAATGCCCAGCACCGTGGATGGTTGCTGACGTTCTCGTAGGCACCTTTGTCCTGGATCTGGGTAGATGGTGTGATCACGCCGGTTGCAAGACCAGCCACTGAGGAAACCATCTTGAACGTGGAACCCGGTGCAGTGCGCTCCTGGGTAGCATAGTTATATAATGGCTTTGACAGGTCTGTATTTAAGCTGGCAAAGTATTTGGCATCGACCGTATTGGCAAGCCTGTTGTTATCATATCCCGGATAGCTGACAAGGGCTAAAAGCTCCCCTGTTTTGGTGTCTGTAATGACACAGGATCCGGAACACGGGTCTAAGGCTAACTGAGCCGGGGTGATCTCAAGGTTTTTGATCTTGTCCTTTAAGAAGCTCACAGCTCCTACCGTGTTATTTGTAAGGGCTGCAATATCTTCCGCATCATAAGGAAGAGCTTCCTGATCGAACAGAATCAGACACAGCTGCTTCCCGCTGATGGCACCGGACTGGATCAGATACTTGTATACTAGCTTGGAGAAACCGGTCTCTGTTGTGATGTCATCCATAATATAATGGCACAACGCATCGTAAATTTCTGTCGAATCTGAGTACTTCTCATCAATTGTAAATTGTGTGATGTCAATCCAGTTCTGCGAGATCGCATAGCTTAAATATTCCTGGATACTGATGGAACCAGCCTGCCAGGACTGATAGGTACTGTCACTTTTGTCAATCGCACTGCTTAAAAGAACCTTATTTTCACGGAGCCTTGTGAGGATATAAGTGATATCATCCTGCATCTCATCGGACACAGCGGAAAAGACAGTCGGGTCAGCACCGCTTAACTGGCTGTTTACTGCACTCTGGACAACACTTTGTCTCGCTTCAAAAATCTGGTTGACTTCCTGCTCTGTCTCAGAAGCTGAATCTTCCTTCATCGCTTCGATATCGATCACGCTGTTGTTGATCAGTGCAAAATAAACATCTGTGATCGGAATATTCAATTCAGAGCCACTGCTTTCAATGTTGGAATAAACAATTCCCGCAATCTCCTGTTCTAACAGGTCGTAGGCTGCAATCTGCAAATTCCGGTCGATGGAAAGGTAGACATCATTTCCGGCAGAAGGCTCCTTTCTATCGATGATCTTAATCTCTTTTCCAAGATAATCGACATAAAGCTTCTCATACCCCTTGGTTCCCTGAAGTGTTTCGTCCATCACTTGCTCGATACCGGCTTTTCCGACAACATCATTTCTGGTGTAATTGTCATTTCCGGCAGATAAGGTATCATATTCTTCGTTGGAAATCTTTCCGGTGTATCCGATAATGGATGCAAAATATTCCGGATCGTTGTATTTGCGGATTGTATCATCCGCAATCTCCACACCCTGTAAGGAGGAAGCATTCTCACTGATATAGGCAACTGTTTCCTCGGAAACATTACTTGCAATGGTGGTCGCAATATATTTCTGATAGCTGTTCTCCGACATGGCATAGCGGACAACGACGATTTTGTATGCGAGTGTTTCCTCGTAATCTTCGCTGACGGAGAAGCGGTTTGTTTTCAGGTAAGTCATTACCTGCTCTGCGGTTGCCTCTGCCTGGTTGAAGCCAAGCTTTTTATCGAATTGCAGATCTGAGTAGGACGCTTTGCCGAATACGTCTGCCAGAAAACGCTTTAAAGAGGTTCCGCTGACATTATATTCGTAGCTGCCATCCGCATTCTGTGAGATACGGAACGAGTTGTTGATCGTATCCCCGTTCTTCTCAATATGTGTGACGATCTCGGCAATCTCAGCATTCAGGGTTTCGTTCCTCTTATCGGTGGAACTGTAGGAGCCGCTGTCTTCAATAGTAACCGAATAAGCAAGTTCATTGTAGGCAAGCACTTCCCCGTTCCTGTCTAAGATACGCCCTCTCGTACTGTTTAAGGTGCGTTCCTTGACGATACTCAATGTATGATCGTTCTGATACTCTTCTCCGTTTATGATCTGGAGCTGGAACATCCGTGCCAGCAGGACTCCGAACAGAAGCACCAGTAAGGTGGCAACGATCAGAAGCCGCGACTTGAAAATAGCATGGAATAACTCCTTTATATTCTTAAACAAACTTAGCAGCACTCCTTTTTTCGATTGATTCAAGTTTCTGGTTGATCTTTAGGATCGCAAAATACAGGAATATGGTAACGACCATGGTGTATACAAGCTCCGGGATAATAATGTCCAACAGATAGTAGGTAAACTGGAACTTTCCGCGGAACAGGAACATAAAAAAGTAAATGACCAGGTTGCAGGAAAGGTCGCTTCCTGCGATCAGAAGCATTGGAAGCTTGATATCCTCCGGATAAAATAACTTCCGGAAGAAACCGTTCATATATCCGATATACATGTAAATAAGGGCATAAAAGCCTAACACACTTCCTGTAAAAATGTCTAACAGCAGACCGCAGAAGAAACCGATGATAAGCCCCTCCTTCTTTCCACGCATGAACCCGAACGCGGATACTGCCACGATTAAAAGGTTCGGTGTGATGGAGGCAAAGGAAAGTGCCTCAAATACGGTGCTCTGCAGCAGATAACAGACAACAATAATGAGAAAGACTGAAATTTTTCTTCGCATGGCATACTCTCCTGTCAGTTATCAATCTGCTGTTTCTTATTTAAAATAACAAGGACTTCTTCCAGATGCTCAAAATCTACTGCCGGTGTGATCGTTCCGGAACGTGTCAGATTGTTCGAATCCGTTTCGATGGAACTGATATAGCCGATTAAGATTCCCTGCTGGTAAACGGAAGATACGGCGGATGTGACAACCGGGTCATTGACAGCCACTTTTCCATCCCTGTCATTTAAGTTATTAAATTCGATGACCATATTTTCGTTCATGCTCTGTAAGCTTCCGGATACGACCAGATTGTCGGATGTAGTTGTCACCATACCGCTGACTTTGCTCGTGTCGTTGATGATGGAAGTCACTTTTGCATAATTTGGTCCGACATCTGTGACGATACCGACAAGACCGCTGCCTGCGATCACGTTCATATCGACTTCAATGCCGTCGTTGCTGCCCTTGTCGATGGTGAAGGTGTGGAACCAGTTTCCACTGCTCTTTCCGATGACATTGGCTGCAACCTTCTCATAGCTTGGATATTTCTGATCCAGCTCATAGAGTGTACGCAGATTATCCAGCTCGTACTGTTCTAACCTGACGGAATTCAGTTCGGTTGTCAGCTCATCGATCTTGGCGCGGAGCTGCTCGTTTTCCGCCATGACATCACTTAAGTTCTTCAGGTTATCCGCTTTGTCTGTGACCCAGATACCTATCTTATTGATCCCCTCCTGCATAGGGACAAAAACATAACCGGCCGCCGCATTCAGCGGTCCGCCGGATATATTTAACGTAAAGCTTAACAGCATAATCACAATGCAGACACCTGACAGAACAAGCAGCAGGTATTTTGCAGGAAGAACAAACTTAGATTTTCGTCTCATTTTATTCCTCGATTATTTTAAAATTTTATTTTTCATGCTGAATGCAAGATGCTTGTACTTCTGATCGCTGACGATCTTCATAAGACCGCGCACAACGCATTCCTCCGGTTCCTCACAGGTATTGATTTCAATACCGGAAATATCGCGGAACAGCTGGTCTAAGTTGTGGATCTGGGAACTTCCACCTGTGATGTAGATACCGGAATGAATAATATCCTTTGCAAGCTCCGGTGGAGTTTTCTCCAGGATCATCTTGATGGAATTGCAGATCGTGTTCAGATTGTCCTTGATCGCATCGTAAATGACATCGCCGCCAATCTCCATCTCGATTGGAAGACCACTCACAACATCGCGTCCCACAATCACCATCGTGTCCGTATTGCCCGGAACACCGGAACCTAATGTCTCTTTTAAAGACTGTGCGGTCTTCTGTCCGATTACAAGGTTGTACTTTCTCTTCACATAGGTGACGATGGATTCATCGATCCGGTTGCCGCCGAAATGAAGCAGGTCACTTAAGACAAGTCCTCCGAGGGAAATGACAGAGATCTCGGTGGTATCTGCCCCGATATCCACAACCATAATACCGGTCGGCTCATTGACATCAAGTCCGAGACCGACTGCATCGGCAATCGGCTTCTCACAGAGAAGGACGCTCTTCGGCTTGAGACGGCTCTTATAGAACATCTCAAAAAAGGCTCTTTTTTCTACATCTGTAATATCTGTTGGGACTGCCACAATAAATTCAGCACCGCGGATCTTGCCCTTCATATGCTCTTCAAGATAACGCTGGATCATATTCTGCAGGTTGTTAAAATCAGCGATGACACCGCTGACAACCGGGAAGGTGACATTGATCGTCTCCGGTGCCTTCTCGTACATGGCATATGCGGCGTCTCCGTAAGCGTATATCTGATCTTTATTGACTAAGGCGATGGTATTCTTTTCATTTAAAATCTTGTTGGATACCTTGCAGTAAATCTTCATATTACAGGTTCCAAGGTCTATTCCGTAAACGTTATTATTCATTGTTTCTCCCTCGTATCTTCTTACTTGATAAGGATCTGTTCCAAATCCCTATGAACCAAAATAACCGGCTTCCCGGTAACTATAATAGGAACAGTCTCCGATGATAAGATGGTCAGCAAGACGGATTCCAAGCAGCTCGCCTGCCTGCGCGATCCGCGAGGTTGCAAGGTCATCGTCCGCAGACGGGACGGCTCTTCCACTCGGATGATTGTGGATCATAATAATGTGGACCGCGTGCTTTTCAAGCGCTGCGAGGAAAATCTCCCTCGGCGGGACCATGGAACTGTTCACGCTTCCCTTAGAGATCAGTGTGTCCCCTAAGAAACTGCACTTGCTGTCAAACATACAGACTAACAGCTGTTCCTGCCTCTTATGGCGGAGCTGCTCCATATAATAGTCTGCGACAGATTTCGCACTTGTCATCCGCATTCCCTCGAAGTGCTTCGTATTCGAGATCCGTGTGGAAAGCTCTGCAATACACTTAAGCTGCATCGCGATCACCCGCCCGATTCCACGGATCTCTTTCATCTCATCGAAAGAAAGCTCATATAAGTTCATTAAATTGCGGCCTTTCTGTCCAAGAAAATTCCTCGCGACATCCACCGCTGTCATCTTGCTGCTGCCGGATTTGATGATAATGGCGAGCAGCTCTGCATCACTTAATGCAGACGGACCGTATTTCCAGAACTTCTCATAGGGACGTTCGGATTCCGGCAGGTTTTTCGTTGGCATGGAGTCTGACATCGTATTCCTTTCACTCTCCCTGAAAGTACGGTCATTATCTGTGCTTTTGAAAACTACTCTTTATTTTAGCATAAGAGCTCCGGATTAACAAGATTGCGTTCCTTAAGTTTTTGTAAAGACATTAAAATACCGAGCTTTGCATGATACCAGGTAAGCCCTCCCTGAAAATAGACTGCGTATGGAGGCTTGATCGGACCATCCGCACTTAACTCAATGGAAGAACCCTGTACGAAAGCACCTGCTGCCATAATGACATCGCTGTCATACCCCGGCATCGCCCATGGCTCCGGTGTCACATAGCTGTCAACCGGGGCTGCTGCCTGGATTCCCTCACAGAACGCGATCATCGCATCCGGGTTATGGAACGTCACAGCCTGGATAATATCATGACGGCTCTCGGTTCCGTTCGGAATGACAGCAAATCCTAATTTTTCATAAATATTAGCTGCAAAAATAGCACCCTTTAACGCGCCACTTACAACAGTCGGTGCCATGAAAAATCCCTGATAGAACGACTGGATAACGCCCAGGGAAGCTCCGACTTCCTTGCCAAGACCCGGGGATGTCAGGCGGTATGCCGCATTCTCCACACACTCTTTCTTTCCGACAATATAGCCACCGATCGGGGCAAGTCCACCGCCCGGATTCTTAATAAGGGAGCCGACGATCATATCAGCACCGACCTCTAATGGCTCCTTCTCCTCCACAAATTCGCCGTAGCAGTTGTCAACCATACAGATTACATCCGGTTTGATCTCTTTAATAAAAGAAATCAGCTCCCCAATGCGGGCAACGGATAAGGTCGGACGTGTTGCATATCCTTTGGAGCGCTGGATGGTTACAAGCTTTGTGCGCTCGTTGATTGCTTTTTTGATATTTGCGTAGTCAAAGCTTCCGTCTGGAAGCAGATCAACCTGGCTATATGTCACACCGTACTCTGCAAGGGATCCCTTCGATGGACGGATGCCGATGACTTCCTCTAACGTGTCATATGGCTTGCCGACCGGGGATAACAGCTCATCTCCCGGGCGAAGATTAGACATCAGCGCAAGAGCAAGGGCGTGGGTGCCGCAGGTGATCTGTGGTCTCACAAGGGCATCCTCCCCCTTAAAGCAGGACGCATATACTTTCTCTAAAGTATCTCTTCCCAGATCGTTATAGCCGTAGCCGGAGCTCATATTGAAGCATTCTGCACTGACCCGGTTGTGCTGCATGGCCTTTACGACCTTCATCTGGTTATATTCGGCACGTGCATCAATCTCTGCGAAGCGCTCCTTTAATGATTCTTCGATTTTTTCTCCAAATTCATACACTTCCTTAGAAATTCCAAGGTTCTGATACTGTTCTTCTAAAAACTGGTTCATTGTTATTATCCTTCCTGTCTGCCGTCTTTATGGCAGAATCTGTTTTTTATTTAAAACCTGCAGCATGTCTGCAAGGATCTGTTCCTCATTATAGTGATAAGCGGCCTTGTCAAACCAGATGACATCACGCTCCCTGCGGAACCATGTGAGTTGGCGCTTGGCAAAATGCCTGGTCTCCCGCTTAATAATATAGATGGCTTCCTCTAATGTCATCTCCCCGTCTAAATAAGACAGGATCTCTTTGTAACCGAGCCCCTGCATGGAGACCATTTCCTTGTGATAGCCCATGTCCTTTAAGTGGCGCACTTCGTCAACCAACCCCTGCTCCACCATCAGATCTACACGCCGGTCGATCCGCTCATATAAGTGGGCACGGTCATCGGTCAGGACAAAATAGGCAAAATTGTACGGAGATGTCTTCTGCCGCTCTTTCTCATTGTGTTCGGAAATCCTGCTGCCGGAGAGGTGATAAAATTCCAGTGCACGGATGACGCGCTTAATATTGTTGGCATGGATGGCATCTGCGGAAGCCGGATCCACTGTCCGTAACATCCCATGCAAATAATCTGCCCCCTTCTTAACGGCAAGCTGCTCTAAGGAAGCGCGGTAAGCCGGATCTCCTTCCTGTTCGGTAAAATCAATGTCATAAAGAAGTGCCTGGATATAGAAACCCGTACCACCCGCAATGATCGGTATCTTTCCGTCGGCGTAGATCTCTTCTAAACAGTGCTTTGCCCTCTCCACAAACCGGACAACATGAAATTCTTCATCCGGTTCAAATTCATCGATGAGGTAATGCTTAATTCCCTGCATCTCCTCCGGCATAATCTTGGCAGAGCCAATATCCATATGTTTGTAAACCTGCATGGAATCCGCCGAAATGACAGCGCCATGAATGCGCTTTGCAAGTTCGATGGACAGTGCAGTTTTTCCGACCGCGGTCGGACCGGTCAGAATGACCATTGGTTTCTTCTTATTGCTCGGATTCATCATACGATCCTCTTAAACTTTTTCTCTATTTCATATTTGCTCATGGATATGATCGTCGGGCGTCCGTGTGGACAATTGTAAGGATTGTCAAGCTGTAAAAGCTCGTCGATCAGTGTCTCGATTTCAGCCCGTGACAGGCGGTTATTTCCCTTGACGGCAGCTTTGCAGGACATGGATGCCACTTTCTCTAAAATCAGCTCCGGCGTTGTCCTTCCTGAAAGCTCCGTGAAGTCGTTCAACAGCTCTAAAAACATGGAACGCATGTCGATATCGGAAAAATCAGCGGGAATGGCAGTGATGGCGTATTCCTTTCCGCCGAACGGCTCAATCTCATAGCCGAAGCGGGTAAGCTCATCCTGATAGCGTTCCATGGCAGCAATCTCCTCCTGATTCAGGGAAAGAATGATCGGAGGGCTGACTGCCTGGGAGGAAAACAGCTGCTCCCGCACCTTCTTCATAGTCTTCTCATAGAGAACTTTTTCATGGGCGGCATGCTGGTCGATGACAAAAAGTTTATCCTCGAATTCTACAAGCCAGTAGGTGTCGAACAACTGCCCGATGATCTTGTGTTTCTTTCTCGCGTCCTTGGTCAGAAAATGCGAGTCGATCTGTTCAAGCGTCTGCTGCATGTAAGGAATGTCAGGTTCCCTGACCACAGAGAGGGAATCTTCCTTTGGCACATCCTCTGTTTCAGGCGCGGATGCAAGCGGTTTTGCAAACAGGCTCTCCTCCTTCGCGGTGAGCGGACTTTTTGTATTCTGCTTCATCCGGGAAAAGAAGACATCTGTGCTGCTCTTCTTCGCATGTGATGGGTATTTCGGTTCATAAGGACTGTCCGCTGCCACCGCTTTGCGGATCTCATTCAACCGGCGGACCTCAAACGGTTCCGGAGCAGGTTCTTTTATTTCCGGCGCCGCGGCTGTCTTTTTCTCCTCGACGGGAACCTCCGGTATAAAATCCTTATGAGTTAATGTATTCCGGATGATCTCATAGAGTGACCGGTAGATCTGTTCGTTCTGGCTGAACCGCAGTTCCATTTTCGTCGGATGGACATTCACATCGAGAAGATCGGAATGAATGTCAAAATACAGGACACAGAACGGATACTGATGCTGCATCAGAAAGCCCTTATAAGCTTCTTCTACCGCCTTTGAGAGCAATGCACTCTTAATATATCTGCCATTAATAAAATAGTTTTCATAGTTCCGGTTTCCTCTCGACACCATCGGTTTTCCGATAAAACCTCTGACCTGAAACAATTCGGTCTGCTGCTCCACTTTTAAAACGGAAGCTGTAATGTCGCGCCCGTAAATGTGATAGATCAAATCCTTCTCATTTCCGTTACCGGAAGTGTGGAGCTTCGTCTGTCCGTTATTGATAAACTTAAACGAAACATCTGGATGAGAAAGCGCCATGCGCTCCATCAGGTCACTGATGTAACCGCCCTCTGTCTGCGCCGTTTTTAAAAACTTCCGGCGGGCAGGAACATTATAGAAAAGGTTGCGGACGATAAAGGTGGTGCCGTCCGGAGCTCCGATCTCTTCGTCTGCCACTTCCTTCGAGCCTTCGATCACATAGCGGGTGCCGGTCAGCTCATCATAGGTTTTCGTGATAAGCTCCACCTGTGCAACAGCGGCGATACTTGAGAGCGCCTCACCGCGGAAGCCTAAGGAGTGGATATTCAAAAGATCTTCCACACTGCGGATCTTACTTGTGGAGTGTCGCAAAAAGGCGATCGGGACCTGCTTCCTCTCAATACCACAGCCGTTGTCGGTGATCCGGATGAAGGAAATGCCGCCTTCTTTCATCTCCACTGTGATGGCGGTTGCCTTTGCATCGATGGCATTCTCCACTAACTCCTTTACCACGGAGGAAGGACGTTCTACAACCTCACCCGCTGCAATTTTGTCAATGGTTTCCTGATTTAATAACATAATTTCCGGCATAGTGGCTTCTCTCCTTCCCTTCCGCCTTTACCAGCGGTTTTTGATCTTGTTCTGCAGCTCATACAGTTTATTTAAAGCGTCGATCGGCGTCATATTGCCGAGGTCGACATTTTTCAATTCGTCTAAAATATCGTCATCTTTTACCGTATCAAATAAAGACATCTGCGCAAGATCGACTTCGTCGAGCTTCTCCTTTTTCTTCCGATGGGAGGTCTCAACGGAAATATTTCTTGCAGCGGCGGTGATATCGTTCGCACTCAGCTCATCGGCGATCTGTTTGGCACGTTCAATGACGGAATCCGGTACACCGGCGAGCTTTGCAACCTGGATACCGTAGCTGCGGTCTGCCCCGCCTTTTACGATCTTGCGTAAAAATACGATATCATCCCCCTTTTCTTTTACAGCGATACAGTAATTATGTACATTGTTCAACTTGCCTTCCAGTTCGGTCAGCTCATGGTAATGAGTGGCAAACAACGTCTTAGCGCCGAGAAGCTTCGGGTTGCTGATATGCTCCACCACAGCCCAGGCAATGCTTAAGCCGTCGAACGTACTCGTTCCCCGCCCGATCTCGTCTAAGACAAGCAGTGACTTTGCGGTCGCATTTCTTAAAATGTTGGCAACCTCGTTCATCTCCACCATAAAGGTACTCTGCCCGCTTGCAAGGTCGTCAGATGCCCCTACCCTTGTGAAAATACGGTCGACAATCCCAATCTTTGCGGAGGATGCCGGGACAAAGCTTCCAATCTGTGCCATAAGGACGATAATTGCAGTCTGGCGCATATAAGTGGATTTTCCTGCCATGTTCGGACCTGTGATAATGGAAATCCGGTTATTGCCATTATCCAGATAAGTATCATTCGAGATGAACATGTCATTAGAGATCATCTTCTCGACTACCGGATGCCTGCCTTCTTTGATGTCGATGACACCGTTCTCGTTCATTTTCGGGCGGCAGTAATTATTCTGATCTGCCACAACCGCAAGGGAGACAAAGACATCGAGCTTTGCAATCGATTTGGCAGTCTTCTGGATCCGGATGACTTCGTCTGCGATTTTTCCGCGAACCTCACAGAACAGGTCATACTCTAAGTTGATCAGTTTGTCCTCAGCGCCGAGGATCATGTCCTCGAGCTCTTTGAGCTCCGGTGTAATATAACGCTCTGCGTTCGCAAGCGTCTGTTTTCTTGTGAAATAATCCGGAACAAGCTCTTTATAAGAGTTCGTGACTTCCAGATAATAACCGAATACTTTGTTGAACTTAATCTTTAAGTTCTTGATACCGGTTTTCTCACGTTCTTTGGCTTCCAATTCTGCAAGCCAGGTCTTTCCCTCCGTCTTTGCCTGCCGGTATTTGTCTACATTTTCGTTATAGCCGTCTTTAATCAGCCCGCCCTCGCGCACGCTGACCGGCGGTTCCTCGATGATGGACTGCTCAATCAGGTCAAAAAGCTCCTCTAACGGATCCAGCTCCTCCTCAATCTCTTTTAACAACTCCGCATCGAAATCCGCAAGAAGTGATTTGATCGGTGGAAGCATATGGATCGAATTCTTGAAGGCGATCAGGTCCCTTGGATTTGCGGTCAGGTAGGTGACGCGTGTAATTAAACGTTCCAGGTCATAGATCGGATTTAAGTATTCCCGCAGTTCTTCTCTTGTGATCAGATGGTGATTGATATCCGCAATCGCATCCTGACGTTTCTCAATCTCTTTTTTCTCGATCAGGGGCTGTTCCACATAAGAACGGAGCAGACGCGCGCCCATGGCGGTTTTTGTCTTATCCAATACCCATAAGAGGGAACCGCGCTTTTGTTTCTCACGCAATGTCTCGGTCAGTTCGAGATTCCGTCTGGTGGAGCTGTCAATGATCATGTATTTCCCGGTTGAGTACGGATGGATCGTGGAAATATGATCCAGATGGTTCTTCTGTGTCTCGTAGAGATATTTGAGCAGTGCGCCTGCTGCAATCGTGCCGTAAGAATAGTCTTTCAGCCCGAGCCCCTCTAAACTGTTGACGTGGAAATGCTCCTTTAAGGTCGTCTCTGCCGTCTCATCGCTGAAATACCAGGATTCGAGGGAATAAATCGTGATTCCAAGGCGGTGTCTCATGTCATCTAAATCCACACCGCTCATGTAGAAGCTCTCGTTGCATACAATCTCTGCCGGGGAGAACTTGTTGATCTCGTCTAAAAGTTTGCGCTCGGAGTCTAACTCTGTCAGGTAAAAATCCCCGGTGGAGACATCGGCTAAAGACAGTCCATAGCGGTCTTCCATGTATACAATACACATAATATAATTATTTTTTGACTCATCAAGTGCCTGAATGTCCAGATTAGTGCCTGGGGTTACGACACGGATGACTTCACGCTTCACAATCCCCTTTGCAAGCTTCGGGTCTTCCACCTGCTCACAGATGGCAACTTTATGCCCGTTTGCAACGAGGCGGTTTAGATATCCTTCTGCTGCATGGAATGGAATCCCGCACATTGGGGCGCGTTCCTCCATTCCACAGCTCTTGCCGGTTAAGGTGAGCTCCAGTTCTTTGGAAACTAAGATTGCATCATCGAAAAACATCTCGTAGAAATCGCCGAGACGGTAAAAGAGGATACAGTCTTTATATTCTTCTTTCGTCTGCAGATAATGCTGCATCATTGGTGTAAATTCTGCCACTGTCTGTTACCTTCCATCTATCTGTTATCAAATGCTGTGTAATGTTTCAGGATAGCTTCTGCCACTTTCAGCCCGTCCATCGCGGCAGATGTGATGCCGCCTGCGTAGCCGGCACCTTCCCCGCACGGATACAGTCCCTGTATTTCTGACTGGAAATTTTCATTGCGGCAGATACGGACCGGTGAGGAAGTTCTGCTCTCTACGCCGGAAAGAATCGCATCAGGTCTGTCAAAATCAGGTATCTGCCTTGCAAAGGCATGCATTCCCTCTATAAAAGAGTGCTCCATCTCCTCCGGGAGAAGTCCTCTTAAGTTTGCAAATGTGTGTGCGCCCCTTGTCTCCGAAGAGAACTCCCCATAAGAAGTACTGAGCGAATCTGTGCAGTAATCTGCAAACAGCTGCTGCGGAATGCGGCCTGCCCCAAGTGCGTAAGCGCGCGATTCAAGTTCTCTCTGGAAACGGACACCTGCAAGGGCATCTGTCCCATCGAAATCCTCCGGGGTAACGGACACAATGATGGCGCTGTTCGCATTACTGCTGCCACGGTCCGAATAGCTCATCCCGTTTACAGCGAGCATTGCCTCCTCCGAGGAGGCATTTACGACATAGCCGCCCGGGCACATGCAGAATGAATAGACCCCGCGTCCGTTTGCGAGGTTCGCTGTCACCTTATATGGTGCGGCCTCAAGACTGTCAGCGTAAACAGCGCCATACTGGGTATGGTTGATGACAGACTGAGGATGTTCCACACGGAACCCAACTGCAAAAGCCTTCGGCTCCATCGGTATTCCGAGTTCGTGTAACCAGGCAAAAGTATCCCTGGCGCTGTGCCCTAATGCGAGCACACAGCAGTCTGTCTTGATCCACTCCGTATGGTTGACTTCCACAGCAGTCAGCACACCGCCCTCCGTCTTCAAGTCGGTCAGGCAGGTCTCGAAGCGGAAGGTTCCGCCAAGACGGGTGATCTCGTTTCGCATGTTGGCAATCACATCAGACAGAACATCCGTTCCGATGTGGGGTTTGTTCTCGTAAGAGATCTTCTCCGGGGCGCCAAACTTTACGAATGTGTCTAACACATACTGGTTACGTCCGAGCGGATCCTTGACAAGCGTATTTAATTTACCGTCAGAGAAGGTGCCTGCGCCACCCTCTCCGAACTGGACGTTGGAGGCCTGATTTAACACACCTGTTTCCCAGAAAGCATGGACATCCTTCGTGCGTTCCTCCACTTTTTTCCCACGCTCTATCACAATCGGGCACAGATGGCACTGTGCAAGCAGGTAGGCAGCAAAGAGTCCGGCAGGACCCGCACCGATGATAACAGGACGTCTGCCTGACACATTGACTGGCGCATCCGGAATCTGGTAATGCTTTTTCTTTGCAGTGGTTACATTCTTATCCCGGCAGCGGGCAAGCACTTTTTCTTCTTTTTCTACAAGCACATCGATGGTATAAACGAAGAACAGCTCCGGCTTTTTCCGCGCGTCAATGGATTTCTTTATAATGTGTAATTCTTTTATCTGATCCGGAGATACTTTTAACAGTTTTCCGGCTCTCTGTAACAGATCCTGCCCGGTATGTTCCGGTGGCAGTTTTATCTGGCTGATTCTGATCATATGTTATTATCCTCTTATCTTTTTCCGTTAAGTGCCAGCAGGGCCGCGTGGGTTCCGGCAACCATGCCGCTCGACCATGCCCATTGCAGGTTATATCCCCCACAGATGCCGTCGACATCCACAACCTCACCCGCAAAGAAAAGTCCCGGGACGAGCCTGGACTCCATCGTATGCGGATCGATCTCTTCGGTCTGGATTCCCCCGGCACACACCTGTGCCTGATCGAAGGGCTTGCTGCCGCACACCTGTACTTTAAAATGTTTACATAGATAGGCAAGCGAGGAAAGCTGATTTTTCGATACGGATGCAGCTTTTGCCTGAGAGGAGATATGGCTTTCCTTCAACAGCACTTCCGCAAGTTTTTTGTGAAACAGCCCGGTCAGCGCCTCTGCAGCAGTCTTATCATGCGCGTAAATGGAAAAACGGTCACAGAGCATCTTAGAAAAAGGCCTCTCCTCACAGTTTGGCATAAAATCAAGCACCGCAGACACTTCCTGCTTTCTTTTGAGCGCTTTCGTTGCAAACCGGCTCACCTGAAAGACCGGGATACCGGAAATACCGTAATCCGTAAGCTGGACTTCTCCTAGATCGTCAGAGACCGATACTCCATCCACAAAAAGTTCTACCCTTGCCTCTGTGCGGATGCCCACAAGCTGTTTGAAAAAAGATTCCCCGCAGTGCAGCGCAACCAATGCCGGCACAACATCCGAGAGCCTATGACCGAACTGCTTGATCAAAGGAAGGGCACTTCCGTCACTTCCGGTTTTCGGTGCGGCGAGAAGTCCGGTGGCAAAAAGAACGGTCTTTGCCTCGAAGACACACTCTTTTGTCTGAATGAGAAACCGATTCTTCTTCTGCGCCACAGACATGACCGCCTGTTCGGTAAAAACAGATACATGCCGGTATTCCGTTTCATGGCGGAGTACATCGAGTACTGCAGATGCCTGCTCACTTGCCGGGTAATAATAGCCGTTTTTCACCTTCGGCCAGATGCCGAGCTCCTCAAAAAAAGCTACCGTCTTTGCAAAATCAAACTGTTCAAAGACAGGCAGCACAAATGCAGGGTCATCACTTCTGTAACATTGGATTCCCTGCACGGCGTTTGTATAATTGCATTTTCCGTTCCCTGTAGAGAGAATCTTCTTCCCCACACGGTCTTTGTGTTCAATGATCGCGGTGGATGCCCCGTTTCCTGCAGCATGGATCGCAGCCATCATCCCGGCGGCACCTCCGCCGATGACGATGACATCAAAGAACTTTTTTTTATTTTTCTCCATATATGAATTCCTGTATTCTTTACTGATTGTTCTGTTTTGTCCGAAAAACACAGTTATTTTATCACATCTGACTCAAACAAGCAAATTATAAAAGAGCTTTTAAGAAGAATAATTTTCAAGAAATTCATATAGTTCCTCATCTGTGGAAAAAGAAATTCCCTCTGACAGCTGTCTGCGCCATTCCTCAGGAAGAGGTCTGTTGCGGACCGGGATCTCATAACAGAGCGTTTCTTTATCGGAAGCATAGACAAAAATTGAATCGCCCTCTAAGATGAGATAATATTTACCGGCATCTGCAACATGCATGCTCTCGGCAGTCTTCTCACTGTCTTTTGTATCCGCAGAAACAATCGGATCTGTCGGAAGAGATCTGTTGTCTAAATACATCCGGGATCCGGTTCCACATACGGCAAGAAGGATTAAGAAAAGGCAAATACTTATCTTCTTTTTCAAATCAATCACCCCTGATAAGTATTTGCCTTATAGTTCATCTTTTATACAATTTTTAGTGCAGCAGATGCATTTTCTTTGCAATGCGTACTAACAGATAGCCTTTCGGGAACTTCCGGATCTCTTCCTCCGTCATTCCGTGCAGTAACAGCAATACGACTGCATAGACGCATACACCGACGAGAATGCCAATGACCGTTGCCAGTGCATTCACGCGGAACAGATAAAGTGTCAGCTTATATGCCCCCCAGACCGCAGCACCCATCACAACCGCGGAAAGTCCCGGGATGAGGAAGGTGCGCTTCCATTCCTGCTTATAGCCGCTGTATTTCTTGACAGAATAAGCATTCAGGACGCACATAAGAAGACCGAAGAAGGCATTTGCATAGACAACCGCGTAAATATTTAAGTGGAATCCATACATCAGCCCGATCAGCAGACCGATATGCAGTACCAGCGCGATCAGTGCATTTTTTACCGGCTCATGCATCCGGTTGATGCCCTGAAGCAGTCCGTTTGAGAGCGTGGACAGTGAGAAAAAGAGAATGGACACTGCCCCGAGCTGCAGCATGGCCGCTGCAAGCTCTGAAGAATCGTGGAACAGCAGCTGTAAGATCGGGGATGCAAGCACGCCCATTCCGACTGCACACGGGAAAGCAATCACCATGATAAAACGAATTGCCGTATTGATCTGGGAACGCACTTTCTCCTGGTCCCCGTTTGTGTAGGCAGCAGTCAACGCCGGCACGGAGGAAGCTGCGAGGGAGGATGCGATCGAGATCGGCACATTGATCAGTGTCTTGTACTTTCCGGTGTAGATTCCGTTCCATTCACTGATATCATTTGCGGAATATCCCTGTAAATTCGCGATATTCTTAAAAATGGCCTGATCTAAAATGGCATTGCAGTTATAAATGGTCGTACTGAGCAGAACCGGGATAATTGTAATTAAGAGGATTTTAAAAATATAGGAATAAGAATCTACTTTGCTGTGATGCTCCCGCTTCATCTGCTGTCTGAAAACCTTTAAGTAGATTGTCAGGACAAAAGCCACAAAAATCAGTGCTGTCACGGCACCGGCTGCGGTTCCGAGTGTTCCTCCGGCTGCACCGTAGGCTGCTGCATAATTCTCCGGATTCCCAAGCACAGCTCCGACTTTCGTTCCGTAGGAATATAAGACGTAGGCTGCCCAGACGCTCACAATTGCATTCACGATCTGCTCTAAGATCTGCGACATGGCACTTGGCATCATCGTTCCAAGTCCCTGAAAGAACCCTCGCATTACACCGAGCACAGCCACGACGATCAGAACCGGGATCAGGATCTTAACGGCAAAGATACTGTACGGTGTCTTCATAATGGTTCCTGTGATATATTCTGCCCCAAAGAAAAGGATGCATGCTGCAAGTGTGCCGGAGCCTAATGCAAAGAGCAGTGCGCATTTCAAAATCCGGTATACGTTCTTCTTACGTCCGACAGACAGTCCCGCGGATACTAACTTCGATACGGCGAGCGGCAGGCTGTAGGACGAGATGATCAGTAAAATATTGTAAATCTCAAAGGCACATCCGTAATAATCGTTTCCTTTGTTTCCTATAATGGCAGTCAGTGGGATTCGGTAAATCAGACCTATGATACGGCTGATAATCGATGCGACTGCAAGGATCGAACCCTGGACTAAAAAACTGGTGCTGCTTTTCTTGTTTGTATTCATGTTTTTTCTTACCTTGTAATATTCATTTCTTCGAGGATCTGACGCTGCTTTGCTTCCATCTGGGCTGCCTCCTCCGGCGTCATATGGTCATAACCGAACAGATGGAGCATGCTGTGTACGATAAGGAATGCATATTCCCTGCGCGGGGTATGGCCGTAGCTTTCGGCCTGCTCTAATACCTTGTCCACAGAGATGACAATATCGCCGAGCATGATCTCCCCAGTGTCAGGGTTGAAGTTATCGTCATAGTCATCCTCAAGCTTTGAGAAGTCTCCTGCGGCTTCATAGGAAAGCATCGGGAAGGACAAGACATCTGTCGGGCGGTCAATCTGCCGATACATCTTATTGATCTCATGGATGCCGTCATTGTCCGTCAAAGTCAGGTTAACTTCTGACTCATATGGAAAATTTTCATGGTCTAAGGTGAAAGAAATGACTTCCCTTGCAAGGCTCTCATATTCAAAATCAAAAGGCACGGTTACTTCTTCTTCAAAATTCAGTGTCATAAGCTGCTCCCTTCTGCGCTCGTTTCTCTAACGGGTGTTCTTTCTTCTGCGGTCGGTACTCCGATCTTTGTTCTTCTTCTCATAATCTTCGTAAGCTTTTACGATCTTCTGGACAACCGGGTGTCTTACTACGTCTAAGCTTGTGAGCTCACAGATGCCAATCTCGTCCACCTTTTTTAATACTTTGAGGGCGACATCGAGACCGGACGGGCTTCCCGGCGCAAGATCTTTCTGGGTTGCGTCACCCGTGATGACAGCTTTTGAACCGAAGCCGATTCGGGTGAGGAACATCTTCATCTGTGCCGGAGTCGTATTCTGTGCTTCATCTAAAATGATGAAAGCGTTATCTAAGGTTCTGCCTCGCATATAGGCGAGCGGAGCTACCTCGATCAGCCCTTTCTCCATATTCTTCTGGAAGCTCTCCGCTCCCATGATCTGATAAAGGGCATCGTATAATGGACGCAGATACGGATCGACCTTGCTCTGCAAATCTCCCGGAAGGAAACCAAGCTTCTCCCCCGCTTCGATCGCAGGTCTTGTCAGGATAATTCTGCCAACCTCCTCATTTTTGAAGGCGGTGATCGCCATCGCCATGGCAAGATATGTCTTTCCGGTTCCGGCAGGTCCCATACCGAATACGATCATCTTATTGCGGATCGCATCGACATAGTTCTTCTGTCCGAGCGTCTTCGGCTTTACCGGTTTTCCATTGATCGTGTGGCAGATACAGTCTTTGTCAATCTCCACGATGGCAGATTCCTTCGCATCGGCCGCCAACGACAGCGCATAGTTGACGTTCTGTTCCGTAATGACATTCCCACGTTTTGAGAGCTCTAAGAGCTGCATGAAAACATTGGAAGCGCTCTTAATCTGCTGCTCGTTCCCAATCAGCTTCATGGAGCCATCCCTCATCACAACGGTCACGTTTAGGGTTCTCTCTATTTTCTTAATGTAAGCATCAAACTGCCCGAACACATTTGCTACATGTTCAGTCGGTATGTTGACAGATAATTCAGTCAGACTCATTCTCAATTGGCCTCTCTTCACTTGTTTTTTCAAAAATCTGAGCTGGTTCGTAGGAGACGATGGATTCATAGACCGTCACCGTTCCCTTTACGACATATTTCTGATTCAGCTTTTCTATCATAACATCTTTTTCTATAATTTGAATACCTTTTTCTTCCAAATTTAAAAGATATTGCGCAAATCGTGCCCCTGCCAGCGTTTTTGCCTCCTCCGTGGAGCGCGTCACCCGGGATACCGTATATTCTTCGTAATGCTCTCTCACCAGAAAAACAGGCAGATAGAAGTTGTCGGTGAAATGCAGCTGGAACAGCTCTTCTGTGCGGGAATAATACTCATAAGGATTCTCAAAAAAAGGATTACAGAAGGTATAGCCAAGAATACGGATTCCCAGATTCGTTTTCCTGTTTCCGGTTTTTTCACGTTTCTCAAAGGTAACAGGCAGTTCGTCGATATAAGTGTACGTCGTCTGTGCGGTAATGTCCGCATCTGCACCCGGATACAGATAACGCACTGCTTCCCCATCGTCATTTGTGACAGCCACACTGCCAAGGACAAGGATATCCCCTTTTTTCACCGTGGCATGTTCCGTCACGAGCGGTGTGCCAGTGCGGGTAATGATGGAAACAATCTCCCCGTCCTTTTTAGCGGTGATGTCAGAGACTTCTGCCGGAGTGACCTCATCCGCCTCATCTGAGAGCAGGTTCTCCTGAATCTCAACGTTCATTTTCGTGCCGTAAATACGCACGGAAGTCCAGATCACATCCGGGAAATTTGTACGGAGCTTTTCCTCTAACTGCTCACAGTCCAGGGTACGGATCCGGCTTCCAAATCCCGCATGTTCCTTCTGCAAAAAGGTAAGAAGCGTGTCATCGGACAGATAAGAATTTCCGGCGATCTCGATGTTCCAGATAAAGCCGGATGCGTAAAGCAGCAAAAACAGAAAGAACAGGATCCCGGCAGCGAAAATTTTGTGTTTCCGGTAGCGGAACAGTAGGAAAGGAAGCCCCCGCTTCCTTCGGATCCGCACTTTTGTTTTCGTCTTTTTCAAAAGCGGCTTTAACTGCAAAAACCCGTCTGTGCTGATGCAGAATTCATATCCATCCGCAACAGGCTTTAAGTTCCAGATTAGAATATCATGGTTACTGCAAAGATTTAAGAAGCGCTCTGCGGCATAGCCGGTCAGATGCACATACACGTATCCACGGATATATTTGAGGAAAGAAAAAGCACTCACGGGTATTCATAGCGGACGGCATCCACCGTCCCGGTGACTTTCATCTCCTCATTTGTATAATATGCCACCGCAAGATGGGACCCCTCAATCAGAATCTGCTCATTCTTTGCCTGGATCCGGATGAAGGAATCTTCAAGATTTAAGATGCCCCTGTAATTTTCAATCAGCACCTCGCTTCTGCCGGTGATCGTAATGATGGCGGCTTTCAGAAGTAAGTCCTGCGGCAGTTCAAGATTTTTTACGATTTTTTCGTGGATCTGCGTCTTTTTCTTCTTCATACTTTTATTTTATGAAAAATGGGAAGAAATAATACCATCGGACAGGGCGGACAAATCTTCTCTCGTATCAATGTCAAAAAACTGTTCCCGGTTTGCAGTCTCATAGCAGAACACGTCAGCGGCATGGCGCTTTAAGATAGTTTTTCCGCCGCAGTCGCCGCTTAGGGAAAGAAGTTCGTCTCTCGCAGATGCCCGAAAAATATTGGGGCTTCTCCAGATTCCATCACAGCTCATCGTACCAAACGTATGTCCGGATAAATCATAAGCATCCAGGAAAGCATTCACATCACACAGATCGAGCAACGGCATATCCGCCGTAAAAAAAACGTCGCAGGATTCCCCGCCTTCAGTTTCCTCTTCCCGCAGAAAAAGAACCGCCTTCTGAATAGAGGAGGCGATTCCAGTATTATCACTGCCTTCGTTTCGAATAAAAGGGATCTTTTTTTCCTCGCAGTACACACAGATCTGTGGGCATGCTGCCACAACACACAGATAAGAGTCTGTCCGATTTTCACAGAGCCACAGAAGCTTCTCTATGGCAGTCTGGTATAGCGGTCTTCCACGGTATTCGGCTAACAGCTTGGTACCGTGGAACCTTTTGGAATATCCTGCCGCAAGCAGGATCAGATTTTTTCTCAAATTACATGCATTCCTTTTAAGATTTTTTCCGGTGTGATCGGGAGCTCATTCACCCAGACACCGGTAGCATTGTAGACAGCATGTGCGATCGCCGGTGCCGGTGTGTTGATGACGATCTCACCGATGGATTTCGCACCGTAAGGACCGGTTGGCTCGTAACTGCTGTCAAAATCCACGCGGATCTGCTTAAAATCCTGTCTGGTCGGAATCTTATACTGCATCAGGGAATTCGATAAATTAACACCTTTTTCGTTGTACCAGATATCCTCGAACAACGTCATACCGATTCCCTGTAAAAGACCGCCTTCTGCCTGTACGCGTGCAAGGTTCGTATTGACAACAGTTCCGCAGTCGATGCAGGCGGCATAGTCAACAAGCTCTATACTTCCGGTATCCGGGTCTACTTCCACTTCTGCGCAGGCAGCCATAAACGGTGGTGGGGATACCGGGGAGCTGTGGCTGTAGGTCACCTCTAAAGCGATCTCATTGTTGACCATAGAGGCTGTTGCAAGATCAAACAGGGAGATTTCTTTTCCGTTCTCCTCACAAAAGACCTTCTTTCCGTCGAATTCCAGCGCACTCTCCGGCTCTTTTAACTCTGCTGCTGCGAGCTTTATCAGCTTCTCTTTCATGAGTTCAGAAGCTTTGACCGCAGCCATGCCGGTCAGGTAGGTCGTGCTGGATGCGTAAGATCCGGAATCGTATGGGGAGGTATCGGTATCGACACCAAACACGGCAATATTGTCAATATCCGTTTCCAATGCATCTGCAACGAACTGGGCGATAATTGTGTCACAGCCGGTTCCCATATCAGTACATCCGATGATGACATTATAGAAGCCTTCGTCACTCAGCTTAATCGTGACGGAACCAACGTCGCAGTTCGAGATAGCAGATCCCTGCATCGCCATTGCAGTACCAAGTGCCCGGATTTTTCCGTTTGGCAGCACGGTACGAAGTGGTTTGTCACTCCAACCGACCATCTCTGCAGATCTCTTTAAGCAGTCCTCTAATTTACAGCTGTTGGCTGTCTCGCCGTAGTAAGCCGGCATCCTGTCTCCCTCGTGGATCATATTCTTCTCGCGCAGGGCAACCGGATCCATGCCAAGCTTAGCCGCAAGACGGTTCACCATAGATTCTAACGCAAAGATTCCCTGTGTTGCACCATATCCGCGGTAAGCGCCGGCAGACATATGGTTCGTATACACAACGTCGTACTGGAAACGGAACGCCTCTGTCCGGTACATCGGGATCGATTTGTGTCCGCTTAAGCCGACGGTTGTAGGTCCATGTTCTCCGAACGCTCCGGTATTGGAGAGCGTGTATACATCAAGTGCCCGGATATTGCCGTCCTTATTTGCTCCGATTGTCACGGTAACTTCCATCTCATGACGTGGGGAAGATGCAATCAGGGACTCTTTTCTTGTGAAAATCATCTTCGCCGGTCTTCCGGTCTTCATTGTGACGATCGCTGGATACACTTCTGCAACGACGGTCTGTTTGGCACCGAAACCGCCACCGATACGCGGCTTGATAACACGGACTTTGGATTTTGGAATGTCTAAGGCATTTGCAATGATTCTTCGTACATGGAACGGAATCTGGGTCGAGGAGAAGACATTGATCCGTCCGTAAGTGTCCAGATAGGTGGCTGTGCGGAACGTCTCCATCATCGTCTGTTGGACTGCTTTCACATGGAATGTATCCTTCATGACAATGTCACAGTCAGACAGTACGGCATCCACATCCCCGTCCCCTTCCAGGCCACTGGCACACAGATTCCGCTGATTGTCTGCACCGACTGGGCACATGGCCTTCCAGTCGTCCTCCGGATGCACGAGAATCGGGTTGTCCTTCGCAGTATGATAATCTAACACAGGCTCTAATACCTGATATTTTACTTTAATTAACTTCAAGGCACGGTCGACGGCCGCCTCATCTTCCCCGGCTACAATGGCAACCGGATCCCCGACGAACCGGACTCTCTGGTCTAAAATATAACGGTCATAAGGGCTTGCTTCCGGGTAAGTCTGTCCTGCCATTGTAAATCTGCGCTTCGGGACATCCTGGTAAGTGAGGACACAGGCAATGCCCTTCTGTCTGGCAGCATTTTCTGTATGAATCTCCTCGATCAGTGCATGGGCGTGCGGGCTTCGGAGTACTTTGACGATCAGGCAGTCCTTTGGTGCGAGGTCATCCATATAGACCGGCTGTCCGGTTACTAATGCCATCGCATCTTTCTTCATAACGGGTGCATTTACATATTTCATGCGTTTGCCTCCTTCCGGTTCAGATACCCTTTGATCGCGCGCAGCTGGCTCTCATAGCCGCTGCACCGGCATAGATTGCCGGCGAGATATTCTTTGATCTCGGCTTCGGTCGGGTCTGTAAGTTCATCCTCCATAGCGAGGACGTTCATAATAAAGCCAGGATTACAGAAGCCACACTGTTCGCCACCCTGGTTGGCAAGATACGTACCGAACTCCTTCGCACGGTCCTGTACGCCCTCTAAAGTGGTCACATGTGTCCCGTCAGCGCGCGCTGCAAGGACGGAACAGGAAAGGACAGGCTTTCCGTTTATCCACACGGTACATAGTCCGCAGTTGGATGTCTCACATCCTCTCTTCACGCTATAGCATCCTTTGGAACGCACATATTCCAATAAAGGAAGATCCGGTGAGATTTCATCCGAATATTCTTTTTCATTTAACCAGATATGTAATTTCATTTTGTTTCCTCCATCTGCTTTCCGTTAGCCTGGCAGGCTCTCTGTACGAGAACACCTGCCACATGCCGTCTGTAATCAGCCCCTGCACGGCGGTTGCTCCCAAACGTAAAAGAAGCCTGTACTTTGTCTGCAAGCTGTACCAGATCCGCTTTTTCTGACAGCGGAAGTTCTAAGACCTCTGCCTTCACCGGTCTCGCCCCGATGCTGATATGAAGTCTGCCGTCATATTCGGAAACGGCTGTGGCGAGAACCGGGAAATCCGTTGCACTGTTTCTGACGGACAGACAGGTGACAGCGATCGGCGTCTTCTTCACATGGACAGACACGAGAATGTCGTTGTCATACGGCATCGCTGCAAACTCCTTCATGCTGACCATCCCAGCCTTGTACAGCTCCACATAGCTGTCTAAGGCGAGAAACAGGGTCAGGACATCAGAAAAGCCGAAGCGTCCGAAAAGGCTGCCTCCGATGGTGGCACAGTTGCGGAACTGCACTCCCACAATGTGACAGACACTCTCCTTTGCGGCACCCTTTGTGTAGGCATTTAAACCCGGATGTGTCTCAAAATCACGGAGAGTCACCATACATCCAATGATAAATTCCTCGTCTGTTTCCTCAATCTTATCCAGCCCGAGACCGGACAGGTCAATCGCACACATCCAGTTCCGGTCGCCCATCTTTGTCCAGACGCCACCGGCTAAAATGTGGTTTGTCTTCTTCTGATTCAGCTCATATGCTTCCTCAAGGCTTTCTGCCCTGTGGTATTCTCTGATTCTTAACATAACTCCTCCTTATTCGTATTCTGTTATTTGTGGTAAGGCTCATGGTTCATGATGCGGTATCCACGGTATATCTGCTCTAATAAAATTACCCTCATCAACTGATGTGGAAAGGTCATCTTTGAAAAACTGAGCCGGTAGTCTGCTCTCTTTAAGATCCGGTCAGAAAGCCCTAAGGACCCGCCGATCACAAAGATAATATGGCTTGTACCTGCAGTGCCGAGCTGCGCTAGTTTTTCCGACAGTTCTACGGAGTCAAGCTGCCTCCCGTCAATTGCAAGCGCGATCACATACGCACCGTCTTTCAGATACTTTTCCATCCGTTCTGCTTCTTTCTCCTTAATCAGAAGCTCCTCATGTTCGCTGGCGTGGTCAGGTGTCTTTTCATCTGCCACCTCTGCAATCTCTAATTTGCAGTAGCGGCTCAGACGTTTGCCGTATTCGGTAATCGCATCTCGGTAAAATTTTTCTTTTATTTTTCCTACGCATAGTATCGTAATCTTCATATGGATGAATTATATCACATAATGATTGCTTCGGTCTAGTAAATCTCATATAATGGAAGAAGAAATCAACAGAAAGGATTACTCTTATGAAAGTATATGTATCAAAAGAAACAAAAAAAGAGGACATGAGATCCACCGCATATGCCTTCCTGTCAGTCGGGATACTTGGACTGCTCCTCCTGGTACTGCTCTGGGCAGGGATTCTTACCGTACAGCTTGCTGATTATATGAAGGTGATGTTGACGGTTGTGATGGGTGCTATGTTCCTTGTCTTTCTGGTTGTCGGCATACAGTCACTCAGACAGTATCAGTCATTAAAAACCCAGTCCGAGAAGGAACAGGATCTGGAAAACGAGATAAAGAAGTGGTTCAGCGATCATTATGACGCCGGTGAATGGGACAATTTCGCTTCCGATGGGGCAAATCTGTACTATGAACGTTATGAAAAAATGGAGTCCATGATCCGCAGTGCGTATCCGAATCTGGAAGAAACTTTTTTAGACCATCTGATTGAAGAATTATATGCTGATTTTTTTGAAGAAAATCTGAATTAGTCTTTTTTCTCTCCCGTATTTGTGTTAAAATGACACAAATAGCAAAAATATACGAGGTGGCATTGTGAAAGAACTTGAAGAAAAGATATTAAAAGAAGGACACGCGCTGTCAGAAAATATTTTGAAAGTGGACAGCTTCATCAACCATCAGGTTGACCCGGTACTGATGACGCAGATCGGAGAAGCATTTGCAAAGCGTTTCGGGGAAAGAGGCATTACAAAGGTAGCAACGATCGAGAGCTCCGGTATCGCTCCTGCTTTAATGACAGCGATCGCACTGGATGTTCCAATGATCATTATGAAGAAGCAGCCTTCGAAAATACTGAATGACAATCTGCTCCAGACAGTCGTAACTTCTTTTACGAAGGGAACAAGCTATGAGCTTACCTTATCCCATCAGTTTATTGACGAGACAGACAATGTGTTAATTATTGATGATTTCCTTGCAAACGGAGAGGCAGCAAGCGGTGCAATCCGTCTGTTAGAGGAAGCCGGTGCATCCGTTGCCGGTGTTGGTATCCTGATTGAGAAATCTTTTCAGCCGGGTCGCGACAAACTGATCGAACAGGGGGTGGATGTGTACTCCCTCGCACGTGTGGCAAAGCTTGGCAAGGATCTGATTGAATTTATCCCGGAAGACGGTGAATAAAGAAAGAGCTGCAATAGGGTTTGAAAAACTCTGTTGCAGCTCTTTTTTTGTATTCATGACAATAGAATGTTCACAAAGTGTGTATTCTATTGCCTGGAAATCTTTACTCGGCATCCTCAATGACAGATGCTTCCGGCGAATAAATAAAATTTGTCCGGTAAATCTGACTGGAAAGTCCGGTACGTCTGTTGACGACAAGGACAGACAGAATATTATTTCCCTCCGGCACCTCAATTGGCTGTACATAACGGTCAGATGCAGCAGTCGGGTCAGTTCCATCCCAGGTGTAGTAAATATTGCAGTCTTCTTCCGCACTCATGATGACATAAGTCATCGCCGTGACAGTTCCACCGTTCGGCGTGACAGTTGGATATGCTGGCGGTCTGGATACTATGCGGTACGTTCTGGTTGCTACATCACTGTAAACACCATAAGCATTCTTACAGACTGCCTTCACCGTGACAGTTCCCGTTTCGTCAAGCTCAAATCCGCCATTCGGATATGGTTCTCCGTTGGTTTCCGGGTCAGAACCATCTGTTGTATAATAAATCCTGGCATCCTCTAAGGATAAGAGGGTAACCATGGTATAAATATCATAGGTGCCGTCATCCGGATAGATGACCGGCGGATCGGTCAGATAATCATCAAAAAGTTTTAATACAGACGCGTCCTTCACACCGGATGCGAGGTCTTTGATCTTTTCATAGTCCTGCTCTTTGACATAGATTGAAATAATTCCCTGATAGGCTGCTTTATAGGAATCGTCTAAAGTGAGAACTTCCATATAAAGGACTAATGCCGCGTCGTCATCCTGCATCTTCTGGTAAAGTTCTGCCAACTGCATACGGGCGGCAATGTCAGTCGGGGCAAGTGCCATGGCATTCTGATAACAGGACACAGCACTGTCATATTCCCCGGCAGTGACAGCCTTCTGCGCCACCTCCATCTGGTGGTCATAGGAGTTGTCATTTTTGTACTTGATATACAACAGGATGGAGATGCATCCCACGATAAGGACAAGTGCTGCAATAAAAAGTGGGATCCAGATCTTCTTCTTTTTTTCTTTTTTCGGAGGATGTTTCTTCGGATGAGAGGAAGCCCCTGTCTGTCCGGCGGCAGTATCTTTTTCCTTTGGTCCCTCCGCTAAGATAGACTTCAAATAGTCCTCCTCAATCACCGAAAATTCATTTACCATTTGTGCTTCATGACCGCATACAGAACAATATAGACAGCCTTTTTTCAACTCTGCTCCACATTTTGCACACTTCATATGAAACCCTTTCTATTTTCCCATTTTATTGTGGATGCTCTCCACGCAATTGCTCATAAGCATGGCAATCGTCATAGGACCTACACCACCCGGTACAGGGGTGATGGCGGAAGCGACTGGTTCCACTTCCTCATAGCAGACATCGCCGAAGAGCTTCTTGTCCTCTCCTCTGTGGATACCGACATCGATCACGACAGCTCCCTCTTTTATATAATCTGCAGTGATAAACTGCTTTTTGCCGATGGCAACGATTAAAATATCGGCGGTTTTGCAGACTGCTTTTAAATCGGTTGTTTTAGAATGTGCGACTGTGACGGTTGCGTTCTCCTGAAGCATCAGAAGTGCCATTGGTTTTCCAACAATATTGCTTCTTCCGATGATGACACAGTTCTTTCCGGCAATCTCAATCCCGGAACGCTTCAACAGCTGAACAATACCGGCAGGAGTACAGGAAACAAACCCCTTCTCCCCAATCACCAATTTACCAACGTTCATCGGATGGAATCCGTCCACATCCTTTTCCGGTGAGATTGCCCGGATGATCTTATCCGCATCGATATGCTTCGGTACCGGAAGCTGCACAAGGATCCCGTTTACTGCATCGTTTTCATTTAAAGATGCGATCAGATCCAAAAGCTCCTCCTCCGTTGTCTCCTCCGGAAGCTCATAGGATAAAGAGTGTATGCCAATATATTCGCATGCTTTCTTCTTATTCCTCACATAGACGGAGGATGCAGGATCCTCCCCTACCTGTACCACCGCCAGGGATCCTTCGATTCCCTGTGCTTTTAATGCTGCTACTTCTTCTTTCAGTTCGTCTTTGATTTCCTGTGAAATTCTTTTTCCGTCAATAATCTGTGCCATAATCCCTCTTACCTGTCAATCTTTTCTAAAATAATCCTGTGATAACACCATTATCATCCACATCAATGCCATAAGCAGCAGGCTTCTTCGGAAGGCCTGGCATGGTCATGATCGCACCTGTCACTACGACAATAAAGCCTGCACCTGCAGAGACATATACCTCTCTCACATTGATGGAGAAATGCTCCGGGCGTCCGAGCTTTGTCTGGTCATCGGACAGAGAATACTGTGTTTTTGCCATACAGACAGGGAACTGCGAGAATCCCATCTCTGCGATGCGCTTTAATTCTTTTTTTGCAGCAGGGGCATAGGTCACACCGTCTGCTCCGTAAATTTCTTTTGCAACAGTCTCAATCTTTTCCTCAAGGGAAAGATCATTCTCGTAGAGCACTTTAAAATGGCTCTCCTTCTGTTCTAATGTGGCAAGTACTTTCTCTGCAAGCGGAACACCGCCTTCGCCGCCTTTCTCCCAGACTTCGGTCAGAGCGAATTCGCAGCCACGCTCCTTACAGAACTGTTCGATATAATCGGTCTCAGCCTTTGTGTCTGTGACAAAGGAATTTAAGGTTACAACGACAGGAACTCCGTATTTCTGAAGGTTCTCGATATGCTTTTCAAGATTCACGATACCCTTTTTCAATGCGTCTAAGTTTTCGGTGCCGAGGTCTGCCTTTGAAACGCCGCCATTGTATTTTAAGGCACGTACCGTTGCAACAAGGACTACGGCATCCGGTGTCAGCCCTGCCTTGCGGCACTTGATATCGAAGAACTTCTCAGCGCCTAAATCTGCACCAAATCCTGCTTCTGTGATGACATAATCAGCCAGCTTTAAGGCTGTCTTTGTGGCACGGACACTGTTACAGCCATGTGCAATATTAGCGAACGGACCGCCGTGAACGATGGCAGGTGTATGCTCTAAGGTCTGAATTAAGTTCGGTTTTAAAGCATCCTTTAACAGGGCTGCCATAGCACCGGTTGCCTGGAGGTCATCTGCGGTGACCGGTTTTCCCTCATAGTTGTAGGCAACGATAATGCGTCCCAATCGTCTCTTTAAGTCATGCATATCGGTTGCAAGACAGAGAATCGCCATGATCTCGGAGGCAACAGTGATGACAAAGTGATCTTCCCTGACAACACCGTCCATCTTGCTTCCAAGACCTACAACGGTATTGCGGAGGACGCGGTCATTCATATCCAGACAGCGTTTCCATACAACCTGTCTGGTATCAATACCAAGCTCATTGCCCTGCTGGATATGGTTGTCAAGCAGCGCTGCTAACAGGTTGTTCGCAGAAGTGATCGCGTGGAAATCCCCGGTAAAATGAAGGTTTAAATCTTCCATCGGGACTACCTGTGCATATCCGCCGCCTGCAGCACCGCCCTTGATACCGAAGCAAGGTCCGAGGGATGGCTCACGCAAGGCGATCACAGCCTTCTTTCCGAGTTTGCCGAAGGCCTCACCGAGACCTACGCTGATGGTCGTCTTTCCCTCTCCTGCCGGAGTCGGATTGATCGCAGTGACAAGGATGAGCTTTCCGTCCGGGTTATCTTTTACACGGTCGATCAACTCGTCGGATAACTTTGCTTTGTATTTGCCATATAATTCGAGGTCATCCTCTTCGATGCCTAACTGTGCTGCTACTTCCCGGATATGCAGCATCTGTGCTTCCTGTGCAATCTGAATATCACTTTTCATCTGTTTACTCCATTCCTGTGGCGTGTGTCACATTGTTTTTTATAAATAGCTATTATATAATAAATCTGCCTGATAAGCAAATTATATTTAAACGTCATATGCCTTTTATAGGCATTCTTCCTCATACTGTTCGAATTCTTCCGGGGACATTAAGACCCGTCTCGGCTTTGTGCCCTCCTCAGGTCCTACGATACCGGCTTCCTCGAGCTGGTCCATGATACGTGCCGCACGGTTGAAGCCCACTTTGAAATAACGCTGCAGCATGCCGATAGAACCTTTTTCTTTATCGATAAGAAGCTTTGCCGCATCCGCAAAGTAAGGATCCCTTCCATCCTCGCCGCCAGAAGAAGAATCAATGGCGACTGTGGTATTGCCGGATTCAATGGAATTCATCCGCTCTTCCACCTCGGCACTGTAAGATACCTGTCCGTTTTCATTTTTCAGGAAGTCAACGACTTTCTGTACTTCCCCGTCTGATACGAAGGCTCCCTGTACACGCAATGGCTTTGGGATTCCCTGCGGGTTGAAGAGCATATCGCCTTTTCCAAGAAGCTTCTCCGCCCCATTCATATCCAGAATCGTTCTGGAGTCGATACCGGATGTTACAGCAAAGGCAATACGGCTTGGCATGTTTGCCTTGATCAGTCCTGTAATGACATTGACGGACGGACGCTGCGTTGCGATGATCAGATGGATGCCACAGGCTCTTGCGAGCTGTGCCAGACGGCAGATCGATTCTTCCACATCGCCCGGTGCCACCATCATAAGGTCTGCCAGCTCGTCCACGATAATCACAATCTGCGGGAGTTTCTCCGGCTTTGGATCCCCTTCCACATCCGGCAATGACTCAATCTTCGCATTGTACCCTTTCAGGTCACGGACATTTGCCTCGGCAAACTTCTGATAACGGTCGGTCATCTCGGCAACAGCCCAGTGCAGGGCGCCTGCCGCCTTTTTCGGATCTGTTACAACCGGGATCAGAAGGTGTGGGATTCCGTTGTAAATGCTTAACTCTACGACTTTCGGGTCGATCATGATAAGCTTGACATCCTTCGGATTCGCCTTATATAAAATACTCATGATGATCGTATTGATACAAACAGATTTACCGGATCCGGTCGCACCTGCGATCAGAAGGTGCGGCATCTTTGCGATATCTGCCACCGTCACTTTACCAGCAATGTCCTTTCCAACACAGAATGAGATATTAGACTTATGGCTCTGGAATTCCGGGGAATCTACAAGTTCCCGGAAGGAAACCATTACATTCTCCTTGTTCGGAACTTCAATTCCGACAGCCGCTTTTCCCGGAATCGGAGCTTCAATTCGGATGTCCGCCGCTGCGAGATTCAGTTTGATATCATCTGCGAGGTTGACAATCTTGCTTACTTTAACACCCATTTCCGGTTGGAGCTCGTAGCGTGTGACCGCCGGTCCGCAGCTGATATTAGTAATTGTGACATTGACACCAAAGTTCTTTAACGTCTGCTGCAGCTTCTGGGCAGTCTCCTGCAAATGCTGTCTGGAATCGCCCTGCTTGTTTTCAGGCGGCTTTAAAAGGGAAATCGGTGGGAAGATATATTCCTGTTTCTTCTCCTCCCCAAGGAGCATCTCCTGTTCGATGGAAGCGATGTCCTGTTCCACTTCTGCTTCCGTCGGCTTTGCATTCTTCTTTTTCCTCTCTGGCTTCTCTGCAATGGCCTGTGGTGCCTGATAGACTTCTGTATATTTTGCAGAGGCAGGATCCGGTCTTGCAGATGCCACCGGTTCCGGAATTTCCAGTGTCATAGCCTGTAACGCTTCATCTGAAAATGCGGACGGTGCAGAGAATATCTCTTCCGGCTTACAGGCAGGTGTCGGCTCCGGTACAGATACCGGAACCGGCGTGACCGATTCTACTGCAGCAGGCTTTCTAACAGTCTCCTTTTGTATTTTCCGGATCTCATCCGCATCCGGAAGGTCTAAGAGTCCGTCAATGTGGATCTCGCTCACTTCATCCGTCATGGATGGATGCTTCTTCTCCGGAAGGACACGCGTATCGATCGCAACGCCTTCAACTTTCCGGTCCATGCGCTTAAGCTCGCGCTCTTCCCGCTGCTGTCTTGCATGCTCGCGGTAACGCTCATTGCTTTCTTTTGCAGTCTCATATACCCTGCGGCTGCCTTTTTTCACACCACGCATGGCGGAGCGCTGGGTGATTAGCACCAGGCAGATAATCATGGCGATGATAACAATAACAAAGGAGCCTGCTGTGCCAAAGTTCGGTGCAAGCAGCCTGGCAAAGAAGCCGCCGAAGAAGCCACCGCCGATCTTATTGGCCGAACATTCCCGGTATGCTGCAACGGCACCGGGTGCATCGCTTCCACGAAGAATCAGCTCAATAAAAGTACAAAGTAAGAAAACGAGTGCTGTGCCGGCCGCCACCTTCACAGCTGCCAGCCGGTTTCCTTTATTTGATACCGCAAAAAAAGTTCCGATTATGAAAATAACCGGAAACAGATAGGCCAGAAGCCCGAAGACGCCAAAGAAGAAGCCGCTGACAGCATTCCCAACGGCTCCACCGATTCCAAAGTTACTGATAAATAATAAAATAGAGACAGCCAGGATGATCCAGAGAACGATCTCCTCTGTAAAGCTCTCCTGTGCTGCATTCTGTTTCTTCTGTCTCGAATTCGTCTTTCCGGAACTGTTCTTTCTGCCGGATGAACTCTTTCTTTTCCCCGTTGCCAAAGTAGTACCTCCAAATGTAAATTTCATGGTTGCTTCCTACAGGAAGAAGAAACCACCGATTGAAACTGCCCCGATGATGAAGCAGTAAATGGCAAAGCCTGTAAACTTCTGTTTTTTTACGATAAACAACATAGTCTTAATGCAGATATAACCGAGTACCGCTGCGATGACCATTCCCACTGCATAGCAGGATATTTCAGAGCCCGATACCGCTGCCGGTGTAAAATCCTTCAGTTCGAGTACCATCGCACCTAAAATGGCAGGAATAGACATAATGAAGGAATATTTGACTGCAAACTTGCGGTTAAAGCCGCTGAGCAGACATGCCGTGATCGTCGTTCCACTTCTCGAAAGCCCCGGGAGTGTGGCAACGCCCTGTGCGATACCGATCAGAAACGCATTCGAATATGTAACATTCTTCGGAAGCTTCTCTCCCTCCTTCGCATGGTCGGCAATCAGAAGAAGAACTCCGGTAAGGATCAGGCAGATGCCAGGCACAAGCAGAATCTCAGAAGCCTGTTCCACAACATCCTTCCCGACATAGCCGATCACGCCAGTCGGAATGGTGGAGACGAGGATTAACAGGACGAACTTCCGGTATCCGTTGCTAACGATCCTGCGGTAAGGGAGGAGCACTGCTTCCCCACCGCTTCTGTGTCCGGATGCTTTGACGAAACAGTTTCTGAAAAAAGTGCCGATATTCAAAACCACATCCCGCACGATACAGAGTCCCTCCACAAACAGCTTAGCGATATCCCTGTAATAGACCGTACAGATTGCAACCAGCGTACCGACATGAAGCAGCACATCAAACAGCATTCCCGTGTCGGTCTCAACCCCGAACAGTATTTTAAACAATGCCAGATGCCCTGAACTGCTTACCGGCAGAAATTCGGTCAGTCCCTGAATAATCCCCATAAAGATAGCCTGCACTAGCGTCATAATCTATTCCTCCGTCGTATCTTAAAGTCTGTGTGCCATGCTGGTATACAGATGATTTTCTCTCATACTTTATTTATTTTAGCATACTTTGACCGGATTGTCATGAAAAGTTTTTATGATCTTTTGTTTCGGATCAGTTCATGAAGCTTTACAAAGGCATCATGGATGCCACCCACTTCGTCAATCAGCCCTTCTTCCACAGCCTGTTTTCCAACGAGAATGGTTCCAAGATCTTTTGTGAGAATTCCGGTATTCATCATAAGCTCTTCCAGCTTTCCGTACTCTGCCCCGGAATGGGAGGCAATAAAAGTCAGGATCCGGTCCTGCATCTGCTTGAAATAATCGTAGGTCGGCTGCGCTCCGATCACGGTCCCGCTCATCCGCACCGGATGGATTACCATCGTGCCGGAAGGTACGATAAAGGAATAGTCGGCAGATACCGCGAGCGGCACTCCGATCGAATGACTTCCTCCAAGCACGAGGGAAACGGTCGGCTTTTCCACCGAGGCGATCATCTCCGCGATCGCAAGCCCGCTCTCCACATCGCCGCCTACGGTATTTAACAGCAGCAGCAATCCGTCAACCTCCGGGTTTTCCTCAATCTCTGCTAACTTTGGCAGCACATGCTCGTATTTTGTGGTCTTTGTTGCAGCCGGAAGACATTCATGCCCTTCCACTTCCCCGATAATTGTCAGCAGGGAGATTCGGTCACTTCCACGTCTGAGCTCTAATTGTCCATATTCTTTCACTTCTTCCATTATTTTTTCATTATTTTCTGCCATATCATATTTCATCCTTTCCAGAAAAAACGGGAGCAAAATGCAAAGCACTCTGCTCCCTAGTATGGCAGTTTTCTGAACTTTTTATACAGTGTAACCCATCAGATAATTGTAAAGTCCTTCGTACCGTCCCTTTGAGGACTTCCAGGAATAATCGTTCGCCATGCCCCGATCCACGATCTGATTCCACTGCTTCTTCTTATCAAAGAAAATATGCTTTGCATAATTGACAACGCCAAGCATTTCCTCGCCATTGTAATTTGCGAAGGAGAAACCATCCCCGGTGTTCTCATATTCGTTATATGGCTTTACCGTGTCTTTCAATCCTCCGGTCTCACGGACGATCGGCACGGTTCCGTAGCGGAAGGAGATCAGCTGTGTCAGTCCGCACGGCTCGAATCTTGACGGCATCAGGAATGCGTCCGCAGCCGCGTACAGCTTATGAGCCAGCTCGTCCGAGTAACAGATGTTTGCTGAGACACGGTCGCCATACTTCCATGCGTAATAGCGGAACATATTTTCATACTGTGGGTCGCCGGTTCCGATCACAACGATCTGTGTGTAATCGTCTACTAAACGGTCAATCACGTAATTGATCAGGTCAAGCCCCTTCTGGTCTGTCAGTCTTGAAATCAGACCGATCATGAACTTCTTCTTATCCACAGCGAGATCTAACTCTTCCTGCAACTTAATTTTATTATTGGCTTTCTTTTTCCGGAAATCCGATGCATCATAATTTGCATAAATCTTCGGGTCCGTTGCCGGATCATAGACCGTATAGTCGATACCGTTCACGATTCCCTGCATATCAAAATGTCTGGCAGCAAGAAGTCCGTCTAAGCCCTCTCCGTAGAACTCTGTCTGGATCTCCTGTGCATAAGATTCACTGACAGTTGTAATATAGTCTGCATAGACCAGACCACCCTTTAACATATTCGCATCCTTATGGAATTCCAGCTTGTCCGGTGCAAAGAGATCAGCGGAAAATCCGGTAAGTCCCTGCATGGTCTTAACGTCCCATACCCCCTGGAACTTTAAGTTGTGGATCGTGATAATAGTTTTGATTCCCCAGTAGAAAGAATCTGCCTGAAATTCATTCTTCAGATAAACAGGGACAAGTCCTGTCTCCCAGTCATGGCAGTGGATCAGTTCCGGGCGGAAGTCAATTTGCTTTAACATGGATAAAACCGCTTTGTCGAAAAAGCAGAACTTCTCAATATCGTAACGGATGTCCCCGTATGGGGTATCACAGTTGAAATATTCCTGATTATCGATAAAGTAATAGGTAATCCCATCTAATTCGTACTTTAAGATGCCAACATACTTATTCTGGATATAGCTGCCTGCGGTCATATAAAAATGCGTGACATACTCAAACTGGCTTCTGTACTTCTCCGGAATGCAGCTGTAGTTCGGAATGACCACGCGCACATCCCATTCGTCTTTGGAAAATTCCTTTGGCAGGGCGCCACATACATCTGCAAGTCCTCCTGTCTTGATAAAAGGGACGCATTCAGATGCGGCGAATAGAATTTTCTTCATACTATTTATACCTCCTCGAAAGTTCTTCTATTAACCATCATATACCATTTTGGATGAGATTGCTACCATATTTGTAAAAAGAAACTAAAAAACTCCGCTGCACGAAAAACGTACAGCGGAGTCTGGTCTTTCAGATCCCTATGTAAAATTATTCATCCCAGTTGTGATATACCTGCTGGACATCATCATCCTCGTCAAGCAGATCTAAAATACGGTTGATATTGGTAACATCCTCATCAGCGGTCAGCTCTACATAATTCTGCGGAATCATGGTAACCTCTGCCTCTGCCATTGGAATACCAGCTGCCTCAAGGGCGGATCTTACTGCTTCAAAATCTTCCGGGGAAGTTAAAATCTCAAAGCTGTCTTCCTCCTCGTTAAAGTCCTCTGCGCCTGCGTCTAATGCAGTCATCATCAGATCATCTGCATCCATCTCGCAGTCTTCCTTTGCAACAATGATCTGTCCCTTCTCATCGAACATATAAGAGACACATCCCTGTGTACCGATGCTTCCGTGTCCTTTTGTAAAAGCATTTCTTACGTTGGCTGCGGTACGGTTCTTGTTGTCCGTCAGACACTTTACAATAAGGGCTGTTCCGCTTGGACCATATCCTTCGTAAGTACAGAATTCGTAGTTGACAGCATTTCCATCACCGGCTGCTTTCTTGATACCACGCTCGATGGTGTCATTCGGCATGTTGTTGGCTTTTGCTTTGGCTACTACCTGTGCAAGCTTGAAGTTATTGGATGGATCCGGACCACCCTCTTTGACTGCAACGGCGATCTCACGTCCGATAATGGTGAAAATCTTACCTTTTGCAGCGTCGTTTTTTTCTTTCTTATGTTTAATATTGGCAAACTTTGAATGTCCTGACATAAATCATAACCTCTCTTTTCTGATTTTAATCGTGTCGAAACGAATCTATTCTAGCACTGTTTGATTGTTCTGGCAAGAACTATCCGCTTCGTTTGGTTCTGTTTTTTCCGGAAGCTTTGTAATTTTTACTTTTTTAATCATTTTATTCTCTACCGTCAGCACTTTGAAATGATATCCCGACACATCTAATTCAAGCTTCTCCTCATCGTTTGGGATCCGGTCAAGTAAGGAGATTAAAAGTCCGTTTAACGTCTCGAATTCATCTTCATCCGGAAGTTCGATTCCAAGCAGCTCAAGCGCTTCCTCAGCAGGTGTCATGCCATCCATAATATAGCTTCCGTCCGCCAGCTTCTCTATCATGGCTTCCTCTTCATCGTGTTCGTCCTCGATATTGCCCACGATTTCCTCAAGAATGTCCTCCATTGCAACAATACCGGAAGTCTGGCCATATTCGTCAACTACGATCACCATATGGCATTTCTCTGTCTGCATCTTGGCAAAAAGGGAGTTCAGATTTCGCGTCTCCGGAATGAACTTCACCTCACGGATCAGCCCTTTAATATCCTTTACCGCCTGTCCGTAAATTTCTGTTTTCCGGCAGAATGCCAGAGCTTCCTTGATATGAAGAACACCTATGATATCGTCGATATCATCTATGTATACCGGATACCTGGAGTAATTATTCTCCACCAGGAAGTCTAACATCTCCTGGAAGGAAATTGTGCCGTCAATCGCAATGATATTCTTGCGGTGCGTCATAATATCCTTTGCATCCTTGTCACCAAATTCAAAGATATTGTGGATCATCTCCGCTTCGTTGGCGAGAAGAACACCGTGCTCATGTCCTTCGTTTACCATGGAAATAATCTCCTCTTCCGTGACATCTTCGTCTTTGCCGAATGCTTTCTGAATTCTGCCAAGCAAAAGCTTCCGGATTTCCGGCTTCGCTAACAGAATGATCAGAAGTGCGATCACAATACACAATAAAATAATTAAAATCATAATCCCGGTAGTGGGACTGCCACCATCGTCCATAAATCCTCCTTTAAAACTAAAAAAACATGTCAAATTTCTAAAACATCTGAAATCATATCATTTTACTGCCCGTTCGTCAAGCTATGTAAGGAGCTCCAGGCTTATTTCCAGTGCTTTGTCGATTTTGATCAGGATCTGATTGTCCAGATGACACACTTTATCCTTCAGTCTTGTCTTGTCAATTGTGCGCAGCTGTTCTAACAACACGACTGAATCCTTTACAAGTGCATACTTTCTGCAATCAAGTTCTACATGTGTTGGCAGCTTTGCCTTATTCATCTGGGAAGTGATTGCCGCACAGATCACAGTCGGGCTGTGTCTGTTCCCAACATCGTTCTGAATGATCAGTACCGGGCGGATTCCGCCCTGCTCAGATCCGACCACAGGTCTTAAATCTGCATAAAAAATATCCCCTCGTCGAATTAACATACTCTGTCTCCATAAATCAAATCAGTTTCTGTTTCACTGTTGTTTCTTTACGGATAGTATTTCCAACTTTAACGGGTGTATTCAGTTATTCAAAATATTCCTGGCTTTCGATAGCCATTCCGCCTTTATAAAAGACACGAGGCACACGTTTGCCAAGGTCACAGACAAATTCATAATTAAATCTGCCGGATAACGTTCCGACTTCTTCCATCGTGATCTCTTCTGTTCCGTCTTTTCCGATGAGCGTCACTTCGTCCCCAATCTGAACGTCCGGGATATCTGTCACATCTGCCATGAACTGGTCCATGCAGATCCTGCCACAGATTGGTGCCCTTCTGCCATGGATCAACACGCTTCCCTTATTGGAAAGCCCCCTGCAATAGCCATCCCCGTAACCGACCGGAATGGTTGCGATCAGACGGTCCGTCTCTGTCGTATAAGTGCCGCCGTAGCTGATTGCCCGACCAGCCTCTAAACGTTTCACATAGGCAACGTGGGACTTTAACTCTAATGCCGGCTTTAATGTAATGGCAGCCTTATCAACCTCATCAGACGGCCACAGTCCGTAAAGCGTGATTCCTGCGCGCACCATATTCATATTTGCCTCCGGGATCTCCACGATTCCCGCACTGTTCGAGCAATGGTGGATCGGGATGGTGATATTCCGTGCATCCATCATTGCAATCATCTTCTTAAACTGCTCCATCTGATGGAAGGTGAATGCCTTATCCGTTTCGTCTGCTCTCGCGAAATGTGTGAAGATTCCCTCTACCATCATATGTGGAAGGCGGGCAATCTGTGCCATCTCATCGGCAGCTTCTTCCGTCACCTGATATCCAATACGGCTCATTCCGGTATCAATGGCGAAATGGATCTTACAGATTTTCCCCACCTTTCCGGCAGTATCCGAAAGAGTCTGAGCCATCTCTAACGTAAAGACACTCGGATCAATCTCCGCCTCAATGACATCCTCATACTGATCCGGGAAAATATAACCGAGGATCAAAATCGGCTTTTTAATTCCGCTTCTGCGGAGCATCAGCCCCTCCTCCACCGTGGCAACCGCATAACCGTACAGGTAATCGAGAGATTCAATCTCCCTTGCGATTGGAATTGCCCCGTGACCGTATCCGTCTGTCTTGACAACGGCCATGATCTTTGTCTTCGGGTCAATCTTCTGATGCATGGACTCCATATTAAAACGGATCGCATCTAAATCTATATTTGCACACACTCTGCTGTGTTTCTTCATCATTCCTGTTCCAACCCTTTCTCTATCAATCACTGTTGCAATATCTGACCTGCAAGATATTTCCTCAGTCCACGGATCAGATCCGATGCCATCATGGAACGGTCACCTGTCTCACCGCGAATGGTGTCGCCTGCACGTCCGTGCAGAAAAACGCCACAGGCAGCCGCCGTACGTGGATCCATCCCCTGTGCAAGCAGCGAGGCGATGATCCCGGACAGCACATCTCCGCTTCCGGCTGTAGCCATGCCCTGGTTTCCACTGAGATTCAGGTAACATGTTCCATCTGCCCCTGCAACAACCGTCCGTTCATCCTTAAGCACACAGATGAGATGACATTCTCCTGCCAGCGCCTCCGCCGATGCCAAAAGCTCCATCTGGATCGCTGAAACCGGCTTTCCGGTCAATCGGCTCATCTCACCGAGATGTGGTGTCACGATCGTCTGTTCCGGGATATGGGAAAGAAGCTCCCTGTCCGCAGCAACCAGATTCAAAGCATCTGCATCGAGAAGCAGCGGTCCCTTCGTATAGCGGAGGACATCCTGCACGATACGCGCAGCTGTATGGCTCTGTCCAAGCCCCGGACCACAGACAACAGCATCTGCCCATTCTATCGACTGTCTCAGGTCGTTTGGATCATAATCCTGTTCCGTATATGTCCCAAGTACAGCTTCCGGAATTCCGGCATAGATCGAGGTGCGGTTCTCTTCTGCTGTATAGACCTTCACAAGTCCGCAGCCAGCTGTATAAGCTGCCTTCGCACTCAAAATGGCAGCGCCAGCCATCTGACGGCATCCCGCGATCAGGAGCACACTGCCATAGGTCCCCTTATTTGAGTGCGAAGGTCTCCCAGGCAGTAAAAGCGGCAGATCATAATCCTCAAGTGCCATGGTCTGTGGCATCCTGCCACAGAAGCTCTCTGGTGTAATGCCGATGGAGGCACACAGCACTCTGCCACTGTACGTATTGCCAGGCCACAGATGTAAGCCACGCTTCTCAAAGCCAAAAGTAACTGTAATATCTGCACGGAATGCAGTGCCGAGCACTGCCCCGGTATCCGAGGAGATCCCGGATGGCATATCTACCGCAACCTTGGTGCCGCAAAGACTGTTCATCTCCGAAAGAAGTTCTGCATAACATCCCTCTACCATCCTTGACAGCCCGACACCAAATACTGCATCCACTACAGCCGAAAAACGGACAGCCTTTTCTATATGGTCTGAAACCGAAAGTCCATACGCCTGTACGATTTCCAACTGTTTTCTGCACTGGGGCGTCATTTTGTCCCGGTTTCCGACCAGTACAATCTCCACATTCCGTCCAGCTAAAAAAAGCAGTCTGGCAACTGCCAGACCGTCTGCACCGTTATTTCCAGTACCACAGACGACAAGAACCGCATCGTCATACAGTGGAAGCTTCTCCAATTCCGCTGCAACCGCCAGCGCAGCGCGTTCCATCAGAACAAGGGAAGGCATCCCGTACTTTTCTATGGTATTTGTATCATATTGTTTCATTTCCGAACCGGTTACCAGATATTTCATCGTTTCCTATCTCTTAAGCATCTGTTTTTTGGTTTTTGACAATGTTAAAGGACAGCTGCATCAGGCTGTCTGACAGATGGACATTCTCAACAACGACATTCTTGTCGATCAGATTCAAGTCTACATGTGCAAAATTCCAGATCGCATGAATGCCAAGGTCTACCAGACGGTTTGCAATCGCATCTGCCTTCTCCTTCGGCATGGTGAGTGCTGCAATATCTACCACATGGGTATGGCAATATTGTTCCAGCTCATCTAGCATATGGATCTTGATCCCACGCACCGTCACACCCTCTAACGCCGGATTGACATCGAACAGCGCGGTGATCACGAAGCCAAGCTTCTCAAACTTTACATAATTAGCAAGTGCCTGGCCGAGATTTCCGGCACCGATCACAATAATATTATGCTGCTGATTCAGTCCTAATATCTTGCCAATTTCTTCATATAAAAACTTTACATTGTATCCGTATCCCTGCTGTCCAAATCCACCGAAATTATTCAGATCCTGACGGATCTGGGAAGCGGTGACTTTCATGCGCTTGCTCAGATCGTTCGAAGAGATACGTTCTACTCCATCATCTAATAATTCTCCTAAATATCTGTAATATCTGGGCATACGGCGGATAACCGCCTGTGATATCCCTTTTTCCTGCATTTTATTCTTCCTCCCGAAGCCTTTCACTTGTCCCTATTATAAATAGTTTAAAAGTATCTGTCAATGTGTGAAAGATTTAACTATCTAATTCGAGTGAAAGTTCTTCCCAGATGTCATACTGTTCCGCTAACTCCTGACGGTAGGCATTTTGCTGTGATACAAGCTCCCCAAGGCGGGCGGAATTCGTCGCGACCTCCGGCTTTGCACACTCCTCATCAATGGCAGTGATGCTTTCCTCTAACTCCGCGATACGTTCCTCTGCCTTATTCCTTGCATTTTCAAGCTTGCGGATTCTTGCCTGCTCTGCTTTCTGTGTCTGCCAGTCCACTTTCTGTGCGGAAGTGTTTTCAACACCGGCACTCTGTGGCTGTACGGCATCCTCCCGGTTCTTCACATAGAGAGCCACCATCTGGTCATGCTTTTCGAGATAATAGTCGTAATCTCCAATATAATTGACAACGGTCTCCCCTGTCAGCTCCAAAATTCTTGTCGCAGTCTGGTTGATAAAATATCTGTCATGCGATACAAAAAGTACCGTTCCGGTATAGCTTTTTAAAGCGTCCTCTAAAATCTCCTTAGAGGTGATGTCGAGATGGTTGGTTGGCTCGTCTAAGATCAAGAAGTTCGCATCCGAGAGCATCAGCTTAGCAAGCGCGACACGTCCACGCTCCCCACCGCTTAAGTCCTCAATCCGTTTATAGACATCATCATCTGTGAACAGAAATGCCGCCAGCACATTGCGGACCTTCGTATTATTTAAAGACGGGTAATCGTCTGCAATCTCATCGAAAATCGTTTTTTCCATATGGAGCTGCTGATGTTCCTGATCATAATAGCCGATCTGTACATTGCTTCCCAATGTGATTGTTCCGGCATCCGGGGCAACCAGTTCGTTGATCATCTTCAAAATCGTCGTCTTTCCGGTTCCATTATTGCCGATTAAGGCGACACGCTCTCCGCGCTTAATCTCAAAATGAATGTCAGAAAATAATTTCTGTTGCGGAAAAGCCTTGGAAAGCCCCTCTACAGTCAGAACATCATTTCCGCTCACAACATTCGGTTCTAAGACGATGCGGATATCCGTGTTGTCATCGACTGGTTTTTCAATCCGTTCAATCTTATCCAGCATCTTTTCACGGCTTTCGGCACGCTTGATCGATTTTTCACGGTTGAAGGACTTAAGCTTTGCGATGACTTCCTCCTGATGCTTAATTTCCCGCTGCTGGTTATAGTACTGCCTCATTAACGCGGCTCGGACAGCCGCTTTCTTCTTTGCAAAATCGGTATAATTGCCCTGATAGACATAACCTTTGTGCTGGAAAATCTCCACCACCTTTGTCACAACGCGGTCTAAGAAATAACGGTCATGGGACACGATCAGCACTGCCCCTTTATAGTTCATCAGAAAGCCCTCTAACCAGCGGATTGATTCGATATCTAAGTGGTTCGTTGGCTCGTCGAGGAGAAGCACGTCCGGCTTTGTGACAAGAAGCTTACCGAGGGAGACACGTGTCTTCTGCCCTCCCGAAAGCTCACTCATCCGGTGTGAAAAATCCTCCTCTGAAAAACCAAGTCCCTTTAAAATACCGCTCACTTCACTCCGGTAAGCATAGCCTCCAAGCTGTTCGAATTCATGGTTCAGGCGGTGATAGGAATCTAAGAGCTTCTCTAGTGCGTCCCCTTCAAAATGGTTCATGTCCGCTTCCATCGCGCGGAGCTTCTCCTCCATCTCCATGATGTCTTTCTTGGAATCTAAGACTTCCTCATAGATTGTCTTATGCCCGGAGATGTCCTGATACTGCGCCAGATAGCCGATCGTCTTATCTTTTGCCAGCACAACAGCACCGGTATCCGGGGTTTCCTGATTCATAATTATTTTAAGCAGCGTAGATTTGCCGGCACCATTGATGCCGACAACCGCTGCTTTTTCATTCTCTTCGATATGAAAATTGATATTGTTTAAAATTTCGTCAGTCCCGAATGACTTTGAGATATTCTGACAGGATAAAATCATAATTATAACATTCCTTCTAATGTAGTGCGGATCGCTTTGATAAAGTCCTCACTGTTTAACACGGTCGGATTCTCTAACGTGGTAATAAGCGCGAGGTCTTTTGTCATTTTACCACTCTCTATGGTCTGAATACAAGCTTTTTCTAATTTATCTGCAAAATCCTGTAATTCCTGGTTTCCATCGAGTTCTCCACGCTTGCGGAGCGCACCTGTCCATGCAAAAATAGTGGCAACGGAGTTCGTGGATGTCTCCTCTCCTTTCAGGTGTTTGTAATAATGGCGCTGTACGGTTCCGTGTGCTGCCTCGTACTCATAGTAACCGTCCGGAGATACCAGTACAGAAGTCATCATGGCAAGGGAACCAAATGCACTCGATACCATATCACTCATGACATCGCCGTCGTAGTTCTTGCATGCCCAGATATAACCACCCTCAGACTTCATGACGCGGGCAACGGCATCATCGATTAAAGTATAAAAATAAGTAATACCGGCTGCATCGAATCTGTCTTTGTATTCTGCATCAAAAATCTCCTGGAAAATATCTTTAAAAGTATGGTCATACTTCTTGGAGATAGTATCCTTGGTTGCAAACCAGAGATCCTGCTTCGTATCTAACGCATAGTTAAAGCAGCTTCTTGCAAAGCTCTCAATTGAACCACACAGATTGTGCTGTCCCTGCACAACACCTGCTCCGGTAAAGTTGTGGATCAGTTCCCTTGTCTCGGTTCCGTCCTCTGCGGTGTAGACAAGTTCACATTTTCCAGGTCCCGGAATCTTCATCTCGGATGCCTTGTAGACATCTCCGTATGCATGTCTTGCGATCGTGATCGGTTTCTTCCAGTTTTTCACACATGGTTCGATCCCTTTTACCACGATCGGCGCACGGAATACGGTTCCGTCTAAGATGGCACGGATGGTTCCGTTCGGACTTTTCCACATCTCTTTCAAGTCATATTCCTTCATACGTGCTGCATTCGGTGTGATGGTGGCACATTTTACGGCAACACCATATTTTTTGGTGGCATTGGCAGAATCAACGGTAACCTGATCGTTTGTGGCATTCCGGTATTCAAGACCAAGGTCATAATAATCTGTCTTTAAATCAATAAAAGGTGTCAGCAGTTCGTCTTTAATGATCTTCCAGAGGATTCTGGTCATTTCGTCTCCGTCCATCTCAACTAATGGCGTTGTCATTTTAATTTTTTCCATGTGCGTTTTCCTTTCTGTCTGCATGATAATTTGATGCTCTATTTTAATAAATTGTCCCATCCATAACGGTCCATGTTTTCAATTGTACTCATAATGTGCTGATTTGCAAGCTTTTCCGCAAGATCTGCATCATGCTGTTTGAGTGCCTCCACAATTTTCCGGTGTTCCTCATTGGAATCTACAGCGCGGTGCCCGTCTGCAAGTGTGATTCTTCTCACGCGCTGTGCATAATGATGGAAATCAGATAATACATGCCTTAATTCCCTGCTGTTGCTCGCGGTGTATAAGACCTCATGGAACTTATTGTCTAACTCCACCAGCTGTTCCGCGTTCCCTTTTCCGGCATGGAAATCAGACAGGAAAATATTCTCCTCAAGCTCATCTAACTGTTCCGGGGTGATATTCTTTGCTGCCCATCTGGCGCATAAACCCTCCAGGCGGCATCGAATCTCATAAATGTCTTTTATATCCTTCTGGGAGATTCCTACCACATAAGCCCCTTTGTTTGGAATGATCGTGACAAGCCCTTCTAATTCCAGCTGTCGCAGTGCCTCCCGGACGGGTGTCCGGCTCACACCGAGTTCCTCGCCGATTGTCTTTTCCTTTAATTCCTCGTCCTTTTTATATTTTCCGGATAAAATATTTTCCCGGATCATATGAAATACCCGCGAACCTAAAGAATAATTATCTTCCCCCATGATTACCTCTCTAATGTGTCAATATTCAGCTCTTTGCAGCAGCGGTTGATCTCTGCCACGAGCTCGTTATCTGTCAGGACGGTCACACGTCCCTCTTCATACTGTTTGTCAACCCATACTTTTACCATCTTGACCAGATCGGAGGTCTTATCAACTCCTTTTTCCTTCGGCAGGTGGTAATAAGAATTGATCCACAGGGCAATGCCTGCGAGTCCGGATGTGTTGGAAACAGACACAAGCGGTGGTCTGTTTAAAAACTTTCCGGTATCAAAAATATTGTAAATTTCCTCATTTTTCAAAAGTCCGTCCGCGTGAATTCCAGCCCTTGTGACATTGAAGTTGCTTCCGACAAACGGTGTTCTGCTAGGCTGTACATAACCGAGCTCTTTTTCGAAATATTCGGCAAGCTCTGTGATGACGGTTGTGTCCATTCCGTCTAACGTTCCCTTTAACTGTGCATACTCGAATACCATTGCCTCAAGAGGGGTATTTCCGGTACGCTCCCCGATACCAAACAGGGAACAGTTGACACCGCTCGCTCCGTAAAGCCATGCAGTTGTGGAGTTGTTGACTGCCTTGTAGAAGTCATTGTGCCCATGCCACTCGATCAGTTCGGACGGCACACCGGCATGTGTGGTAAGTCCGTAAATAATACCAGGAACGCTTCGCGGGATTACGGCACCCGGGAAGTTCACCCCGTAGCCCATCGTATCACAGGCACGGATCTTGATCGGAATCTTATACTCATCCATCAGCTTCATCAGCTCTACACAGAACGGAATGACGAAACCGTAAATATCGGATCTGGTGATATCTTCCAGGTGGCACCTTGGGCTGATACCAGTCTCAAGGCAGTCCCGGATCACACTTAAGTACAGGTTCATAACCTCCCGTCTTGTCATCTTCATTTTATAGAAAATATGGTAATCAGAGCAGCTGACGAGAATACCCGTCTCACGCAGACCGATGTCTTTGACTAACTGGAAATCCTGCTTGCTTGCACGGATCCAGCTTGTAACTTCCGGAAACTTGTAACCGCGCTCTAAGCACTTGTATACAGCATCCCTGTCTTTCTTGCTGTAGAGAAAGAATTCACTCTGACGGATCAATCCCTTTGGACCGCCTAATTTATGGAGATAATCATAAATCGTAACAATCTGGTCGGTGGTGTACGGTGCCCTAGACTGCTGGCCGTCTCGGAACGTTGTATCTGTGATCCAGATATTTTCCGGCATATTATGCGGTACAATTCGGTCATTGAATGCAATCTTTGGAATCTCATCATAAGGAAAAAGATTGTGAAATACATTCGGTTCCGGTACATCTACAAGCTGGTAGAAATGCTCTTCCAGCTGGAGTAAATTGGTCTTCTGGTTCATTACAACGTCTCTCATATAGCTCCTCCATTGTCTTATTGGTTCACCCAAAACGGATGTTTACATCATTATCCATGCATAATTGTATACAATTATACGTTTTCTATATTTAAACATTATCACTACACTTTGTCAAAGAATTATATTTTATATTTTTTATAATTAGCAGTTATATTATATTTTTGTAACACATTCACGCCTCCTTCATACAATACAGTGTAATCTTTATTTGGAGGCTTTCTTATGAGTGATTTGGCAGCAACAAACTGTGGCGGATGCGGATGCAATGAGGGAGGATGCAGCTCTATTCTCTGGATCATTCTTCTTTTAAGCTGCTGCTGCGGAAACAATGGCGGATTCTTAAACGGGAACAACGGATGTGGCAGCGGAAATGACTGCCTGTGGATCATCCTCTTACTGCTCTGCTGTGGCGGATGCGGCGGTGGATGTGGAAACGGAGGAGGCTTCTGCTAAGCCCAATCGGTCCGTCCATACAAAAAAGAGCGGGGATACCGCTCTTTTTTGTATACATCTTTTCATTTTCCGGGAGGGAGCTCACGGCTTCTGCTTTTCCGTTGCCCGTCCGTCTTTACTCTTTTCCCGTTTTTTAACCAGTTTTTCGTAGACCTCACACTCTTTGGGCACTTTTCTCCTTTTCAGACATTCCTCATCTATTTCATAGACGCTGTTTCCTTCTATCACTAGCATCTGCTTTCCATGCCTTTCCTGCTATCTTATTACAACATATGTCATGAACCACAATTCTGCCACATATGATAAAAGAAAAAGGAACTTTATGGAAGAAGCGAACACGCTCACAGCGTTCGATGCCATGACGCAGTCAAGGCAGATCCAGATGATGAAAACAGTCGTTCCCTACCTGAAAAACACACAGAAAAAACAGTTTGCCGTGATGATCCGGTATATGGAACTTTTTCATACGATGTCCGTCTTTTCAAAGGAGGAACAGGTCTTATCCATGTGCTCCATTCCCGAGGAAGAAAATACGGTGAGCTCCCTCTTAAATAACCTGCGGCCTTTCTGTACAGAAGCAGAATGCGAAACGTTAGACATGCTTACCAATATGTTTTCCATGTTGGAAACGTATGAGACTATTTTTGCCAGCCAGCCTTAAATGAAAAAGGAGAATTTTATGGATCCAAATTTATTTCAGAATAATCCGGCTTTTCGTGCACTCAGTCCGGAAAAGCTGTCTTTTCTCATGAACTTTGCGAACAGCAAAAAACCAGCAGAAATGAAAGACATGGCACCATTTCTGCTCGGTGCCTTGGGCAATGCCAGAAAAAATAATATTCAGTTCACAGGAACGGAAACCGAACTTCTGATCTCCATCCTGAAGCAGAACATGTCGCCGGAGGAAGCCGCGAAGGCAGACCGTATTATCCGGTTAATGAAAGAAAGAGGGACAGCTCCGTGAGCCGTCCCTCCTGTTGTCTCTTCTATTGTTTACCAGATAGAAGCCACTGTCACTTCCAGTATCTTATCGATTGGGGCAATGCTTGTTCCATTGCCGTCTGTTCCCTCAAAATATTTCGGACTTGCAGACTCGAACAGAACATAAATATTGCTGTCCGCAATCGCAATCTCCTCCGAACATGGCGGCATCTCCACCTTCACTTCCGGCTGATCCGGATTCTTATTCAGTGCGATCAAGGACGTATACCCTCGGAGAAATGAAGATTTATTTCTGCCGAGAGAGGTACTCAAATAGACGGAGCCGTCATCGTCGAACGCGACTCCCTGCACTTTGCATGGAATATTATAGCCCGCAAGTGCGATCAGAGCATCATTTTTGGCATCATAGGCGTAGGAATACATCTTGGAATGGAACATCTTCGTGTAGGAAGCCACCCAGATACGTCCGCCGTAATAGGTGATACAGGACGGTGTATTGCGGATATGATATTCGTCGAGCACCTCTGATGCATCCACGAACAGTCCGTCCCGCTTCTCCGCGATCGTTGCAATGTAACTGTACGGGATGCGTTCTAACGTATTCGTGTTCGAATGGCAGATCCAGATATTATCCCCGTCAAAGGTAATGCCTCCTAAGTGGCTGTCATTCTTCATGCCGATTGATGCCAGATAAGCACCGGACGTACGGTCGAATACCATCAGGGAACCCTGCTCATTCTTATCCTCTGTATAAGCGGTCATCAGAATATATTCTGGTGTAAAACAAAGCCCCTGCATACAGAGATCTGCGCTATTGATATAATTCTCAAAATAGTCCAGTTCTCTTGTTGCCGGCATACCTGGAATATTCAGATTGTCCATAAAAGAATAATCGCACTGCTTCAATTCTTTCTGATTAATTGTAAAAAGGCTTGTTGTGTGATAGGAATACATCTCCACATTTCGGTAATTGTCGATTGGATCCGTCCATTTTGCAAACAACACCATGTCTGTGGCATTTGAACGGGTAATTTTTGTGATCTTATTCGTGAAATGGCTGTCGGTATACCAGCCGGCGAAATTGTAGCCTTCCCGTTCCGGAATCCCAGGGGTAAAAGGAAGCTCACTCTCTAAAATGGTATCCCTGTTGTTTTCTGCATTTTCTCCACCGTTTAATTCATAGATGATGTGATACTCAGCCTGTTCGACGTTCTCATAAGGATTCACTGCCACAGCCTGATGTTCAATAAGCGGCTGATAAGCCAACTCCGTGGAGGGAAGTACTCTGGCCTCAACAAGATGCGAATCACTGATCAGGAGCACACATGTAATAAAAACTGTAAACATGTTTCTGACTGATTTCATGATCCGCGTCTCCTTTCTAATTATTTTTCAGGAAGTTTAAGCTTCGTCTGCGTTTTCTAACTTGCTTGCCCTTGCAGCAATCTCCTTCTCCTGGATATCGGATGGAGCCTGCTCATATCTGGAGAACTCATAAGAATAAGTACCGCTTCCGCCTGTCATGGAACGAAGGTCTGTATTGTAGCCGAACAGTTCCATGTATGGAATATCCGCAACAATCTCCTGATAACCGTGGTCTGTCGGATTCATGCCAAGGACACGTCCTCTTCTCTTATTCAGGTCTCCCATAATATCTCCGGTGTATTTGTCCGGAACTACAACTTTCAGGGAAGCGATTGGCTCTAAGAGAACCGGGGAAGCTTCCATAAAGCCCTTCTTAAATGCCTGTCTGGCTGCAGTCTTAAATGCCATCTCGGAAGAGTCTACCGGATGATAAGAACCGTCGTATAAGACAGCCTTAACGCCGACTACCGGATAAGCAGCCATAGGTCCTTTGAGGCAGGACTCCTGGATTCCCTTCTCGACTGCCGGGAAATAGTTCTTCGGAACTGCTCCGCCAACCACGATCTGCTCGAATACATAAGGCCGATCCATATCGCCAGATGGCTCGAATGTCATCTTGACATGACCGTACTGTCCATGACCGCCGGACTGTTTCTTATATTTATATTCCACATCTGCTTTTTTGCGGATGGTCTCGCGGAAGGCTACCTTTGGTTTTTTCAGCTCGATCTCCACTTTGTAACGGTTTAAAAGCTTGCTTGCTACGACATCAAGGTGCTGGTCGCCCATTCCGTAGAGCAGTGTCTGACCATTCTCACTGTCATTGACAGCGCGCAGAGTCAAATCTTCCATCATCAGCTTCTGTAATGCCTGGGAGATCTTATCCTCATCCCCTTTGTTGACTGCTTTGTATCTCATATAGGTATACGGTGTGGAGATTGCCGTTCTGATATACAGGATCGGATTCGCTTTTGTAGAGAGGGAATCTGTGGTAGCTGGGCTGACAAGCTTTGCAAGTGCACCAATATCACCTGCGTGAAGCTCCTTTACCTCCTCCGGCTTGTTGCCGCAGAGGACATAGAGCTTACCGATCTTCTCCTCTGTATCCTTGTGATAGTTGTACAGAACGTCATCTGTCTTTAAAACACCTGAATTCACTTTAATAAGGGAGTATTTGCCAATAAATGGATCTACAATTGTCTTCCATACATATGCAGACTTTGGTTTTGCAAAATCATAATCAGCGCTGTACACTTCATTCGTCTTGGCGTTGATACCAGTACATGCCTTTTTGTCAGGGCTCGGCAGATATTTTACAATATCCACCAGCAGTGTGTACATACCACGGGCAAGTGTGTTCGATCCCATCATAACCGGAACGATGCTTCCATCTGCCACGTTGACACGGAGTGCCTGGCGGACTTCATCTTCGGAGAACTCTTCACCGTTGAAGTAACGCTCCATAAATTCCTCACTGGTCTCTGCAACTGCTTCCATCAGAGCTTCGCGGCAAATCTCAAGGTTTTCCTTCGAATAATCCGGAACCTCGAACTTCTCAACGGTGCCGTCGTCTTTCCATCTCTTTGCACGCTGCTGCAAAACATTGACATATCCGACAAACTTGCCGTTCTCGCGGACCGGAAGATGGAACGGGGCGATCTTCTTGCCGTATAACTGCTGGAGATCTTCCACAACCTGGCGGAAACTTGCCTCATCGATATCCATATCTGTTACGAAAACGATTCTCGGAAGCTTATACTTCTCACAGAGCTCCCACGCCTTCTTCGTTCCGACCTCAATGCCAGCTTTTCCGGATACAACGATGATCGCTGCATCTGCAACACTGACAGCCTCTTCTGCTTCTCCGACAAAGTCAAAGTAGCCCGGTGTGTCGAGAATGTTGATCTTGGTATCACCCCATACGATTGGGACTACCGAAGTGTTGATGGAGAAGAGACGCTTAGTTTCTTCCTTGTCATAGTCGCTGATCGTGTTGCCGTCCGTGACTTTTCCCATACGTGTCGTCATTCCTGCAAGATAAGCCATTGCCTCAACAAGACTTGTCTTGCCGCATCCCCCATGGCCTAAAAGGACCACATTGCGAATTTTGTCAGTTGTGTAAACGTTCATAGCAAATCCTCCCATACATGTTATTCTTATCATGACGAATGGTCTTGTTCGTTTCGCAAGCCATTTGTTAATGGTTATATTTTACTAAATTCTTCGACTATTTACAACTTATTTATTCAAATTTACTAATTTATTTTATAATACACCAATATTGTTTATATATTGTGTATGCGCTTTAAACAATTTTTATCGATTTTTCGCAATTGTTTACATATTATTAACAGTTTGTACATATGCACACAATTTCATGCGGATTTTATCTGCTTTTATGCGTTAAAGTGTTGACTATTCCATAAAATACGTCTATGATGAGGGAAGACTATCGAAAAGGAAACTAAAAAGATGGGAGATTTTATGGATTTTCAGAAAATAGGATTTATCGGACTGGGACTTATAGGAGGTTCCATTGCAAAGAAGATACATGCACTCTACCCGGAGATATCGTTAATCGCAACTGCCGGGCATGAGGAGACAATCCGCGAGGCTTATGAAGAGCATCTGATTGCGAATGAGACGCTCTGCGGAATAGATGCTTTCTACGACTGCGATTATATTTTTCTGTGCACACCGGTACAGAAGAATCTGGAATATTTAAGACAGTTAAAGGGACATATAAAGAAAGGCTGCATCATCACCGATGTCGGCAGTGTCAAAACAGACATTCACGAGGAAGTGATCGCACTTGATATGGAGGATTGCTTTATCGGCGGACATCCGATGACCGGCTCCGAGAAGACCGGTCTTGCCAATGCGAAGGACTATCTGCTAGAAAATGCCTACTATATTATTACCCCTACCGCAAAGACATCCCCGGAACAGTTAGAGCGTTTCCGGAAGCTCGTTGTTTCCCTCGGTTCAGCTGCGTTAGTACTCGACTACAAGCTGCACGATTATGCAACAGCAGCGATCAGTCATCTGCCGCATATTATCGCCTACAGTCTTGTAAACCTTGTGCGTGAGTCAGACGATGAAAACGAGACAATGAAGACGATCGCCGCAGGAGGTTTCCGTGACCTGACCCGTATCGCTTCCTCCTCTCCTGTAATGTGGCAGAATATCTGTGAATCGAACAGTACGCAGATTGTCCGCCTGATCGACAATTATGTCGAGATGTTGGAAAAGACCAGACAGAATATTGTGGATTCCAACGAACAGGCGCTCTTAGATTCCTTCCAGGCGGCCAAAGATTACAGGGATTCCATCACGATCCCGAACAGAGGTCCGATACGCGAGATCTATGAACTGTACTTAGATCTGTTAGATGAGGCCGGCGGAATCGCAACGGTTGCGACAATCCTTGCAAGCAATAACCTCAGTATTAAAAATATCGGCATCATCCACAACCGTGAGTTTGAGGACGGTGTGCTCCGTCTGGAAATGTACGACCGCCCTTCTCTGGATTCTGCGGTGACACTGCTGCGAAGACACCATTATACGATTTACGAGAGATAATATAAAAAAGCTTCTTCTTCTGATACAATCTTTTAAATCTGACTGTATCAGAAAAAGAAGCTTTTTCTTACTTATTTACTTCTGTCAACAATAAACATTGCATCCCCTATGTGGGGATTTCGTCTCAAAACTTCACATTTGTAATTTACAAATCGCATATCTGTACTCCTTTGCGAAATTTTATACTATTATATCACTCCTGCGGCAGTATCTCAATCCGAACTTTTATTCCACATTCTCTCCATCTGACGGTCGAGTTTTTTCTCAACAACGGAGTCGATATTGCAATGCAGAAACTGCTCCATCTGCCACAGCATAATCTGCACATCGGCAATCTCCTCAACCAGGTTGTCGTATTCCTTGCCAAAGGAAGGGAATGTATCCGGGTCATCCGGAAATTCAATCTTTCCGCAATCAAGCTGCTTCCTCCAAAATTTGTTGATTGCCTGGGTGAGTTCCGTCATCTCCTCGATGCACTGGCGGCTCTGTGCATCAAAACCGTACTTCTCAGCTATTGCTTTGATTTTCTCTTTTACTGTCACTTTTCTTATCCTCCTTGCTGTTTATGGCTTCTTCCAAGGCTGATACAATGGCATCAACCCTCTTTTCTCCAAGACCTTTTACCTTCAACAGCACCTCTCTTATCTCCGATGCCGTCAAGCCTTCTGCTGCTTTCTGCCCGTCTGCATATCCGGACTTATAAATCGATTCAATATACAGCGTCATCTGACAGTGATCCATCTTCCGGATGCGGTCATACTGCTTTCTGTTCAGCAGGAACCCTTTAATCTTCCCCATTATATCTCCTCCCATGGTCTTGCGTATCCATCAGATACGAGAACTTTCTTCCCGTCCAGTATCGTCATATCTGTCTTAAACGGAAAATTCAGTACATTTATCCCGGCGATCTCTGCACTCTCAGACAACATTTTGCATGGTCCGTAGTCGCACGACAGAAAAATTCGACTTCTTTCTCCGACTTCCGTGATTCTCTTTGCAAGTTCTTCTTTGAAAACAGCAATTTGTGACTCACTAACTGGTTTCCTTCCGACATCAGCCATCATACACGCCATTACAGATGCCAGTCCGTTATCTCCGTTACTGTGCGGCTGGGAGCCTCCTACTTTTTCAGCCCACCAATTAACCGCTTTTTCCATAGCTTCTTTCGTCACTCCCATAGCTCCCTCCTATCTGCAAGTGATACTGCCGTCATCATACACTCTATAACAAACATCATCGCCGCCAGCATTACCATGTACCTCTACAAAATCCGGAGTCTCATGCACATCTGTCACATACTCCATGCAAGTTTCTTCCAGGACTTTATCCTGGGCTTTATCTGCTCTTTTACTCATTTTCTTCATCCTCCAATATTTCTAAATCGTAAATAGGAACCATTCGGCTCATCACCCCTAGTTGAACGGCAATTCTTCGTCAATGCCGTCCGGCACATTCATAAATCCGTCCCCGGATGACGAATTGTTGCTTCCGCTGCCGGAATAACTGCCTCCATTGCCTTCGCTGGCAGCCTTGCTTTCTGCGAACTCCTGCTCCTCGATGACAACATCGGTAGTGTAAACTTTCTGACCGTCCTTGTTGGTGTAGCTTCCAGTCTGAATCCTTCCGGTAACTACAATCTTGCTTCCCTTATGAAGCCATTTCTCAGCGAACTCAGCCGCCTTTCCGAAAGCAACGCATCCGATGAAGTCGGCATCCTGCTCTCCTTCACGCTTGAAGCGTCGATCTACTGCCAGGCTGTACCGGGCAACTGCTGTGCCGTTCTCATTCTGTGCGTATCGCACCTCCGGGTCTCTCGTAAGTCTTCCCATCAAAATTACTTTATTCATCGTCTTCCTCCTTCGATAATCTGTTGATATTTACTGTCGGGCAATAGTGCCAGGTCATCACCAGGACCGTTACCCATGTCAGCCCGTAAGCCCATCTTCCGATGTCTCCTTTTATCAGAATCGACAATCCGCAGATAAACCAGGGCAAACAGTTCCAATGTGTATCAAACATCTTCTTGAACTTCTTTCGCATTTCATTGCCTCCAATGGTACTGGCGGCTTCTCAGCCGCCAATCAGTACGCAGTTATCAGTCCTCAGCATCACAGTAGTAAGCGGAGCGGAAGCCGAAGTTGCCGGCCGAGTCGGAACGAGGGCGGTTCAAATGCACGTGGAACACGCCAGCAAGGGAACCGCTGTACCAGCTGCCCCCACAAATCGGCAAACGCTCTCCGGATGTATCGGCATAGATATATGCTTCCGGCTCCCCGGCGAACAGACCAAGTGCTTTCATTTCATCCGTAATCTCGCAGTCGAACTCAACATCTTTCCAGCGGCAGCCATCATAGTCTTCTTCGATTTCATCATCTGTGGTGAACTTGATTCCGCCATTGTTGGCATCAATTCTGATAGGCTCTCCATCGCTGTCCAGCAGGCATTTCCACTTATTACTTCCGGCTGAGAGGTCGATGTTCATGGCAGCATCATTGTTCTCTGCAGCCTGGAGAACTCCATCCATGAGTCTGAGTCCTCTGATTCGCTCCCATACATTTCCGCAAAGGTCATGGATGCCAAATACGGTATGATCGTGACTCCAGCTCTCCGGACCGGAACCCGTCAGTGTCTTGTAGCCATCGAAACATTCACCTTTTTCAGAGCCGTCTGCGTGATACTCACCTCTGTTCGTGTTGCCATGAGGGAAAATCCCGGTGTCATAGCAAAGGTTGGCGATATAACCTCTCTCCATTGCGGTCAGCAGATGCCATCCTTCTCCCTTGCTGAAGCAGGCCGCCTCAGCTTCTTCCTGGGTAACATTCACCGCTGGCTGCTGCATCGGAAGGCTGTACGCCTTACCGTTGATAATCGTATTCGGGTACTTGGAAATGTACAGCGTGTTGTAGGTCTTTCCGCCGATAACGAACATCGGGTGCGTAGGAACATCCGGATTTCTGGTAAACTTCACCATAATGGAAGGCAGACCTGCGTTATCAAACACAACCACATTGTCCTCTCTGAACGGCTCGAACTCCGGCTTGCAGTTGTATCTTCCGCACATACCGTCTGCCAGGATGTCAATTTCAGACATCTGACAGAATCCATTCACGCTCTCCTTGCAATTTCTCTCACATTTTACTTTCATACTTTTTCCTCCTTATACTGCCGCTTTCATTTGTAGCAAATTCATGTACAGTTCTTTATAGACATCCCTTTCGGCTTTCATCCGGATATACTCCGGAGCCGCCTCCAGGTCGATGTACCCGTCAATCGGGTTTGGAACCGGAATTTCAGCTGTCTCCATCACCTTTTCAGCTTCCTCCTGCTTTTCCTGGATGGAAATGTTGTCTGCCTCCGGTTCTTCGTAGATTTCTTCTTCCTGGTAATCTTCCATCAGTTTTCTCCAGGCTTCCAGTGCCTTACTCCCTTTCAGATTGCAGGAGATGTCCAGGCTTACCAGCAACGCCTTTTCGATATTCTTCAGCTCTGCCTGGCTGATTTCGTTTATGTAGCCGCCAATTCTCTCCTTGTCAACAGTATCAATCTGCTCACATAACGCTGTGGACGGATACTTCGCAGAATTGATTGCAACGTGTGTCGGAAGCGGTTTCTTCTCTCTGGTGGTGAGAAACACAACTTCGACCACTTTCGAATACTCATTCCCAACATCGTTACTGACGATCACCGCAGGTCTTCCGCCGCCCTGCTCACATCCGGTATAATCTTTCGGATACACATAGTAAATCTGACCTCTGTAATACTTGCTATCGCTCATTGCTTTTCCTCCTAAATCTTATATTCTTTTGGCTGCCTGCCGCCTTTGTCCTTGTATCTGGAGAACGGCTTCACCCAGGTTTTCTTACCGCTCTTACATCTTCGGTAGAATCCTTTTACCTGGACTTCATGGTCCGGCTTTGTGTAACTTCTCTTTTCTCCATACCGATGCAGGTCATCTCCGGAAAAATCGTTCACCACATACGTCTTCTTTACCAGGCTCAATTTCTGCCCTGGATGCTTCCGGAGCATCTTCGCTTCATGCTTCGTCCTTCGGACGCTCTGCTTTTCATCGACAACTATGACCTCCTCGTAATATGCAGCAAACATCATCAGAGAATGGTACTTGATAGACTCTTTGAAATCGGTACGATCATAAGCCAGTGCCATCTGCATCACCTTCCTCTTTTTCTCTGACAGATGTGCAGGATACCTATAATTGCTATACTCTTTCGTGACCGGATTGTAGTCCCAGGTGAGAGCCGGGATGTCTCCTCCTTTCGGATAGACAGCCAGCTCTACAACCTTTCCTTTGCTTTCAAAGATAACTTCAAGTTCTTCCTCTTTCAGAATGATGCAGCCGCTTTCCAACGGAGCCAGGAACTCCTGCTTATCAATCCATTTCTGGTTGTCTTGATACCACTGGATGACTTTTCCCATCTTCTCATTCGTATCTACGATGATTCTGTCATAGTCTGATTTTTTCACAGCTGCCACCTCCGTTTACACCCATGCAGGCTTTACTCTGGTGTCTGGCAACGAAAACAGCCAGTCGATCACTTCCTGGGGAACCTCCTCCTTCTTCCAGCTTGTCCCGTACTTATATCCACATACCGGGCATGGTCTGCAAAGCAATCCTTCCGGATGTTCTTCCGGTCTCAGCCATCCAAGAGCCTTTGTTTCTGTCGGACCAGCATCTCCGGAATACAACGGCTTCTTCGGTTCATATTCTTCCGGAGCATACGCATCGCTTGTGACTATCGAGTACGCAAGGTTTGCAACTCTTGTCTGCTCCTTAGTTGGATAGAACGGTTTCCCTGCCTTCAGAGCAGCTATCGCAGCCTTTTCGGCTTCTTTCTGTGCATCAAGCACTTCTCTTCTTAATCTGAAGTGGTACAGAGTAACATTTTCTCTTGCCTTTTCCAGCCATCCAAGTTCTCTCTGATGTTCGCAGCAAGGGTTCATATCGTTTAGATGCCATCTGTCCCAAATCTGACACAGCTTATCAAGCATCTCCCTGGTCCATCCTTCGGTCGGTTCACCTTCCCGGATTTCATCAATGCACTGTCCGCATGATCCTTTGGCGTTTCCATTGCTCATAGGACCAATTACTCCACATAAACTCAGTCTTCCGTCATCGTATTCGATTTTAACGAAGCCCCTGGCTCTGCCGTTGTAAACCTCGCACATACAAGGATTGATAACCTTCTTCATGTCTAACACCTCCCTTTCATTGCTTCCGCCGCAATCACATCCAGATTCTTCTCCATCAAACATTTCATGTCATCCAGTCTCATTTCTACGAAATCGAGAACTTCCTTCCGGATGGCTTCCGGGGTAATCTCCCGGCAGTTGTGGTGGACTGCCAAAATAATATCTGCAAAGGTGATGCCATCGAGCATATTATCTTCAACGCTCAAATCTTCACCAAGCCGCCATTTTTCTTCCATGCCAAACCCTCCTATCTGCTCCAGCTACCAACTTTATTTCCATTGATGTCCATACAAGGTCCAGAAGTCATTCCGGCTTCAATCTGACCTGCAACATCTTCCAGGATTCTCTTGATTTCAAGCCCTTCCTGGAATCTGTCATCTGTTCCCTCGTATGGTTCCTTAAAAACTGCCCCATCAGTGGAAATTTCGATTTTGAACATCTACACCGCCTCCTTCTTCACGAGTCTTACACTGTCAACGATGCTCTGAAGCTCTCTGGCGGTCAGCCCGACATAGTTATCCATGTCGAGCATTTCCTTTGTAATTCCCTTCGCCGTCAGCTGATCCTGGTAATATTTCATATCTCCGTCATAGTCCGGTTCGTACATCTTTACACCTCCAAAATCTTTCTCGCTAAGTTCTTGATACCATTGTCGTATTCCATTGCGGTTACAGCTTCGCTGAATTTCTTATCATCTTCCGCTTCCTTGAATGCCTTTCCAATTTCATCGATAGCTTCTTCCAGGGAGAAGTCTCCTTCAGAAAGCATCTGCTCTCTTTCTCCGATGATTTTCAGCTTGGCTTCGAGATGTCTTCTCTCTTCGTCCAGCTCTATCATTTTCTTGGCTACTGGAACCATTGCATTGATGACTGACATTCCAAACTGGGTGTACAGCGTCTGCATCTGCTTCTTTCCTTCAGTGTTGGAAATTGCCGGGTGCCAGGTATAAACCATCTCAATCGCCTTGTACTCTTCCATCGGAACAGACTTTCCAATCAGCTTCTCAAATTCATCTTTCATCATATCGACTTACCTCCCAGGTATTTTTTAGCGTGGACGTATCGTAACAGCACCACCTGCGTTGTCAATAGAAAAACTGATGTTTTTTTTCGAGATTTTTTACATCTCATGTAGGTTCCCCATGTGCATCCACGGCAGACTCTCTTCTCAGCCATTTCATACATTCCTCCCTGGAATCAAAGTCTTCGCTCCAGGCATCCCCGATTCCATTGTCAATTCCGGTATAGATACCATTCTCGAACGTATAGAAGTAACCTCTCGGCTCCCTGGTTTCGATAATCTGTCTTGCGTACTCTTGGCACACTCGCTGGATGCCATCATTCTCAACCACTTCAAGTCGGTATCCGGCGTGTTCCAGGACATCGGAAAATCTTCCAACTTTCATATCGTTCTGACGATGAAGCTGCTGGTTGAGGTTTCTGACATCCTCCCCCATCCGTGCCGCCAACTGTCTCTGCGATAACTTCTTTTCTTCCAGGCACTCCAATACAATCTCTGATGCTTTCTTCACTTACTTCTTTCCTCCTCTATCTTTTTCTCTGACCGCCGACCTAAACATCATCAACAACATCTCTGATACTGGCTTCTCTCGGTCTTTTCTCACTGCTTTCTTAACGGATTTCAAATCGTACCATTCACCTCGGCAATTCTTTCCATCCGGAACATATACGCCCACGTTGTACGGTATCTGATTTCTAACCTTCTCAAACACTTCCTCTGGCATAACATAATAGTTGTAATCTCCAAGGAAATTGTGACCGTTCTCCGAATGAAAATCTTCTACGGACGACTTCACCTCGTAGCAGTAGAAATCACCCTTCTCAATTCCGGATACGGTGTTATTCACTGGCTTAAACTTCATGTAATCAACCCGAACTGCTTTGCTTGTAGCGTAGTCAAATGTGACCTCCCTCGCCCAGTAAATTCTCGGATCGTTATGCGGCGAAATGTGCTTTTGAATCGACAAAGACAACATTGCTGTAATCTCCGGTCTATTATTACGTTCCATTTAGTCCTCCTCTTCCTGGTAAACTGCATTTGCTTCCTTCTCGCAGTTTCTCTCCATGTAGTAATCGTAGAGGAACTCCTTCTGAGCTTTCGTATATCTCCCAGTCTCCTTCCTGGTGGGAAAAGCAATTCCATGGGACGGGTTATGAAGCAGCACCCAGCCACGGTCAACCAATGCGTCTCCGCCGCTGGACAGATAATATTCTTCCTCGACTTTTTCATATTCGTCTTCCGTCAGATTCTCGCAAAGCCAATCGTCAGCCCATTTCGTATGTTCTCCCCATTCACCCCCGTGGAAGGTCCCATTAGGTTCAAGCCATCCGTAGTCTTCTGTGGTGTGTTCTTCTTCGTCCATCATCCGCTTCATAAATCCATCAAGCAGGCTGTTTCCAAACGAAGTTCTGTCTGGCTTTTTCTGTCCAGTTTCTACCAGTACATCATCCCATTTATATTCCGGCACATGATTCATGGCTATGTTGTACCAGCCCGTCATCTTTTCAGATTCCTCTTTCGCCTTTTCGCACTCACTTCTGAGTTTCGAGATGTACGATGCCAAATCATATTTTTCATCCTTTGATTCCAAATACTCGAACCCGTAATCTTCTCCGGGATATGTTCCTTTTAGCCGTGCTTCTCCATTGATTATCGAGAACGCCATCTGTCTGAGTTCGAACTCCTCCAGGTCCGTCCCGTCCATGCAGGGCAGAAGAAGCTGCATTGCATACGCCATATCGCCTTCCAGGTACACTTTTTCACGGGCAAGTCTTGTTATGAACTCTCCTTCAACTCTAAAACTTAAATTTCTCGCTTCTGCCATAGCTACCTCCTATTCCTGCGGCATCTCATACAGCTTTGGAAGTACCCAGACAGCTTCCGGGATATCAACTGATCCACGCAGTATCGCAGGGCCTCCCGGTCGGTGCAGATATTCTCCGTACTTCTGCCAAATCGCTCTAATAATCTCTTTCGCCCGGTCTTCGGTCTCGTAATCTCCGATGCCCCAGCAGTCATCTTCCCCAGTTCCATACCATGCCAGGATGCGGCATTTCTTCTCCATCTTCTTTCCTCGCTCAAAATCACCTAATCGGTATGTTGTAATGACTTTCACAGTTTCCACATTCACCATCACCTCTCCGTTCTGACTTAAAATCAGCATTCCTTCGCCTCCTCGCCAAATTCTCCACCTCTGCGGTAATGTTCTTCTATTCCCGACCATGTATAGCCTTTTTCTATCTCAGCTTCCGTTTCATCCGGATACAGAAGAAAACATCCTTCCAGTCCGGTGGTCTTATGAATCTCCTGGACTTCATCCCAGGACAGCTTTCTCATTCCAGGCCATGTGTATGCCATGCTATCTACCTCCTACATTTCAAACAAATCAAACAGAGACAACTGCCCCTGCGGTAACACTTTTTCTGCTCCAAGAATGGATTCCATCCGCTTCCGGCAATTCAAGAATGACTCCTGGTAATAATCCGGACGTTCATGTCTTCTCATCTCTACAAGACTCCCATTCTTGATGAAGCTCCGGAGTCCGATGACGTATCCAAGCACATTCAAAACGCTGGTTTCGCCTTTCTGCTTCTCAGCGAGTCTGCTTGCGTTTGCTTTCAAATACTGGTAATTCGCATCGCTTTCGTAAACTTCTAAGCTATGTTCAGCGTGCAACTTTATTTCATCGGCTCTTGCCATGTACTTTCTATCCACAACTGGCGGAAGCTCCTGTCTGTATTCTGGAGGATACTGTTCTGGTAACAGTTCCTCCTCACATTGTCTCTTGTAACTGATGATGTGATTTCTGACCAATCCGAGATTCACTCCATCTTCCCAGAATGGATCACTGCCGCCCTCATTGTAAATTTGGTTCCATCTCGCAAACGAGTCCCGGATATTCTTTCCAAGTTCGTCGGCTCTCTTGTTTCCAGCCATTCAGCCCACCTCCTACCGTTCTCCTCCGAACATGAGGTAAGCAACACCTTTGGAATAGCGTTCGTCAAACCAGTGCCATACTTCCTCCCGGTGAGTTCCGGCTTCAAATCCGATGAAGTCATCTAGGATGCACTCGTCATCATCTATCAGAACATCGCCAAACTCCTCCCAGAGAAAATCCAGCACTTCATCGTTCAGTTCAATCTCCTTTGACACCATTCCGGCAACAATATCCATCGTGGAATTGAACGGTGTGTTGCAATCCTCCAATTTATCAAACAATTCGATAAGCCGGTCCATAACTTCCGACTTTCTCATCATGTACTCATACTTCCAGTCACTGATGTTTCCGCTCTCATTCAAGCCTCGCAGATACTCCTCGATGTCACTTCTGCGGTCAATCTTGCTCATTTCCCGGCTGATCGCTCCCATTAGCTCCGTTGAAATATCTACATAATGCTCTGTGATGTAAAACTTCGCATAACCTCCGGCAGCATCGGTGATTTCATAATGTCTATCTCCGCTTTCCTCCTCAGTATCGCCATACGGATTTTCCAGGTACTCACTTGCCTTCGTTTCCTTGATATGTTCCAGCTTTACATTCAGCTTTCTGATGTCTTCTTCAACTCCGACGATTCCGGTTCCATCCGTGTAGGCGGTATCCCATGCACCAGCCAAAACATATAACAATATCTTCATCTCCAGACCTCCTCGTGGTTCATCTAACGCCCCTGGCTGCCTTTTTCAGCATCGCCAGGGTATATTTGATAGCTTCTTCTTTGCTCCGTTGCAATACAGCCAATTTACAGATACGACCTTCCGTATCGCTTCATAAATTCTTTCCGGGCATTGCTGCTTTCAAGTTCTTGGGCTTCTTCATCGTCACGGACGGCATCCTTCAGTATCCAGTTCCGCTCCCAAACTGCCTGTCCCAGCATCTTCGACAGTTTCTCTGCCATCGGATTCTCATGTACTCTACTGAGCAACTTTCCGAGGTTGTGGCAGTTATTGCAGGACGGAACCACCAGCCCGTCCTGGTCTGCCTTATCTCTCTGTGAAACTCCGAATATCAGATGATGCTCACATTCGGCTTGTCTGCCGCAGAATATGCAAATCTCGCTATGCTCTGTAACCTTACTCTTGCCTTTATCCATAAATCACATCTCCAAACAATGCGTACTGGATGATTGCATCGCACACAATAGCGTCTGCATTGCAACAATCAAACTCCAGGTGTCCGTCTTTCTGTTCCAGGCAGTTGCATCCAACCGGGTTCTTCACCCAAAGCTCAATGCCTTTCAGCAGCTTCTCCAGGTCAAGGACATAAATCTTGTCTTCCTCGCAATCATGCAGCTCCAGCTTTCCACCCCTTGCAATCTGCTCATGCCCGTATTCTCCAAGGTAATCTCCAACAACCTTTGCTCTGTTGCACCAGTATGTAATGCCGCCTTCCAATGCTCCGCACATGATGTCATCAATATCTTCCTTGGTAAGCACGATTTCCAGCTCAACCTTCAAACTTACATTTTCCATCTATTCTTCCTCCTTCACTTCCGCTCCACAATTCGGGCAATTCTTCACCTCATAGCTGAGGAATATCTTTCCGCAGACCTTGCAGGTTGCCATTTCTCCCTGGGCGTACTGTTCGTCCAGGTAAGTTTCTGGATGCTGCCAGTCAACAGCTCCGAACACCGCCTCTGCTATGTCATCCTGCCCATTACACATCCGGAGAAAATCTTCTCTGGTGTAGACCGTATCTGACAGCTCCGGGACATAGCAGGGAGTTTTTGCTTCATGGTAAAAAGCGTGTTCATCTTTAAAAATCATCCCCTGCCCGTAAAACTCACGTTCCAGTTCCACAATCTCTCCATCTTCGTCAACAACGCACTTACCAACTTTTACTTCATCACTCAACGGCAATCCACCTCCATGTCCTCCAGGGCATCAAGCAGTTCCAGAATCATGCTTTCGATGGCTTCAGCATCCTCAACAAGCGCTTTTATGCCGGACGGACATCCGTTTTCTCCTCTTGACGGCATCCACATCTCAACATGATCGTCCACATCGAAATTTTCATAATACTCTCTCAAATCTCGCAGGAAAGTCTCGACCTGGTGATCTTTTTCAAAATCAACAATGATGGAGAAATCCTCTCCAGCCGGAGAATATCTTTCCAATTCTGCATATGTTCTGCCGTTCCGGCTTTCTTCTATCCATACGTCATAGGACCATTCCAGTTCCTCTGCCTTGTCAAGCATTGCTTTCAAGCCAGGGTTTATATCTTCAAATCGCTCCATAGCACCACCTCCTAAATGTAATAGCAGCTGAAATTCCAGTGATGACCGAACTCATAGTAAAGTCCGTACTTCTCGAAGATTGCATCGAATCCCTTTCTGATAGCCGGGTATTCGTCATAGTAAAGCATCTCACATACCGGACCTTCAAAGCTCATGCTGAGGATGTGGTCCGGATTGACGTACTCGAAATACGTCTGCGGTTCAATGTCTTCCTCCACAAACAGATGCTCCCGGTCATTGTAATAATACTTTCCGGTTTCCGGGTCCTTGCATCCAAATCTCTTGTGATTGAAATAAATATCAACATCCTGCCACATCTCATGCTCCAGCAGGTACTCTCTGATTTCCACAGCCAGCTGCTCAATCTGCTGTTCTGTCAGCTTCATTGCTTCGCTCATAATCTATTTCCTCCAATTCTTAATCTCGATTCCGATTGCTACCGCCGCAAATACCACTGTTGCCAGGGCAAATGCTGCGATTCCGGTTCCGACCGCTACTACCAGGCAGATAACTCCGGCTGCCTTACAGACTTTCTTAGTTGCCTCCATTTACTTTTCCCTCCAATCGTGGTATTTTTATAGCATGGGAGGAGGAAAAGCTCCTCCATCCCATGTGGGAGGCTATCAACTCCTCCCTGGAGCCTGGGTCACATGAACAATTCGACTATTGCTACAATTCCGGCAATGATTGTTAAGATTTCTGCTGTCAAACTGATAATCTTTCCAATCCGAATTTTCTTGTTTTCCTGGGCTTCGATTTTTCTGCTGAGTTCTTCGACCTGGGCTTCCAGCATCTCTACCTTCCGCTTCAGCTTCCTCAGCTTCTTTCGGCTCCCAATCGGCAGTTACCTCCTTGTCCTTAGTCAACCAAAAATGTTATTTTTGATTGCGAACGTACGGTAGCACCTGCGTACCGAGTGTCAATAGAAAAACTGAAATTTTTCCGGGAATTATTCATACTCCTTTTCCAGCACATTGAGAGTCATCTGATCCATTCCAAGAGAGCGAAGTTCCTTCTCAATTCTCCGCATCTCCTTTGCATCTCCTGCCTTTTTGGCAGCTACATACTGTTTGATATATTCTTCCAGCACCTAAAAATCGCCTCCATCCCTTGCCGTGTTCATGCTAAAATCATGCAGCCAACAAGGTAGTTGCCATACGCCATGCTCAACACATCCTCGATGCAATCTGCCATGCACGAATACTTATCTCTCAGCATTTCTTCGAGGAGAATCTGCCCTCCATCTGCTTCCGGCATACCGTTACTGAGTTCATGCTGCTCATAGTAGATATAGTCCACATATCCGGCTTCTTCATCTTCCGGGAGGAGATTATCTCCGCTTCCCTCAGCAATTCGGATAATCTGCTTCATTTCCGGAACGAACACAAACACATCGCCGTATCCATCCGGCTTCTTTCCAAAGCAGTTCTCGGTCCAGATAACCTCTGCCGGCTTCCGGTTCTCGTAATACATTCCAATCTCCTCCCACTCCTTCTCAGAGTAGCAATCGCTGCAATTCATGCAACCAGGCGTGATGTCCGGATGATTCTTTCTGAATCCATCCACCGCATCTTTGTAGCTGGATGCCACAACGATCAGATATGTATTCTTGTACGGGAACTTCTCCCAACTACCAAATGTGAAGTAAAATTTCATCGACATTCTTCTACACCTCCATATTCCAAAATCTTTTCTTTGGCAAAATCTGCAACTACCTCCAGATAGCTTCTACCAAGTTCCACGTCAAAATCTTCCACCTCGCCATATTTATCCTCGAACTCATTCGCCCATTCAACGAACTTCTGCTTCCAAGCAACACTGTCTGTATCAGTCAGCTTTGTGTATTTAGAAACCAGTGCAGCAAACGCCATGGCAATCTCGACCAGATTCTCGGTGTGCTTATCAAAAATCAGTTTCTTCATCACCGCACCTCCGCATCGTATAAATCAATCAAATCAATACCAAGATCGTGCATTTCAATCAGATCAGTTCCAAGCTCTCCAAGCAGATACAACCAGAACTCCTTCTTTGTCTCATATCTGCTGCAATCGCCAGATTCATGCTCAACGATCATATCTACTGCATTATTCAGAATTGCCTTCAGCCTCTCCTTTTCCGGCACTTCCGGAACCAGCTCGTAGTCAGCAGCTTCTTTATCTGCCAATGCCTGCTCGTACTCGATCCATCCCCAGGCATCCCGGTTAATATTGGGGATATGTTCCCTTCTGTCGAAATTCTCTATTCTGACAACCTTCTGTGTCTTCGGGTATCCACCTGGCATAACTGGACGCTGTATGCTGTAATACTTCATAACCTACCTCCTGTGCAGTGCGTATACAATTCCGCCAATCTTGCCGCACCTCTCTGTGAATACATTGTCATCAAGTGTCGTTCCTTCATAAAAACTGATACATTCCAGCTTTCCGCTCTGCTCCCCATACCGCTTCCAGGCATACACAACGTGATCGGCTCCGGTGCTATCGAGCAAATCTTTTGCCTTCCTCTCAAACTCCAGCAGTGTCTTTGGAATATCCTTCACTTCCATCTGATCTTCACGAACAAAACCGTTTGCGTTCCACTGCTCAAATCTAACTTTCATTACGCCGCCCTCCTTTCCGCCACACGGCAAATACTGGTAGGAATCATCATCCTCACGCCTTCCAGCTCTATCTCAATCTCCCGGCTTCCTGCCTTCGTGCAGGTTGCCAGCGGTCCAATGTCCTCTATCTTGACTTTCCAGCCTTTTCTAATTTTCATCATGTAATCCTCCTATCTACTTACACTTCTCCAGGTAATCAATGAGTTCCTGGAGGCTCATTTCTTCTACTTTTTCCAATGCTTCCTCGAAATCAGCTTCTGGGTCCATCGTCATCCTGTCGAGGACATTTCTTTCAAGAACCTTCCGAGGAACTTTTCCATTAACTTTTCCAACGCCATTAACTCTTGCCAAAGTAGCTGCCATTTCTATCCCTCCATCCTTACACATCAACGCCCACTCGGTGGATGCAATGCAATCTGTTCCTAAATGTCACAAACTTATGCGAAATCGTAAAATGCTGCCCGGTGCAATCATACTGAGAAGGCTGTGCGATTCTTCTAACCTCGCTATCGAACCATTCTTCCATGCAATCTACTTTGTCTCCGGGAACCGGAATCAATTCTGTGTATGAATCATAGTCTCCAAAAACTTCTACTTTTCCCTCAGCCTCCATCTGCTTATGTAAATATCTGCGAATTTCTTTCTTAATCTCCTTAATTTTCTCCGATTCATTAACAAGTGCCAGGATGCTGTATGCAATTTCCAATGAATCCTTGTCTCTTACAAATGCTCTCATGCTCCAACCTCCTAATATTCAAATCTTCTCGGGCTTGCAGGAATCGCCCGAATCGTTGTGTTCTCACTTTTTCCCCGGCACTTGGATTCTTTACAGAACTTTCTGCACTCCCGGATAGCTTCATCTTCTGTCTTGTAGACATATCCGCTCTGTAACTTCCCGTATTCATCCACCAGCTCCCATTCAAAGCCCTTTTTATCACTGCCAGTCATTCCCCAGCCGTAGCTGTTTCTCGATTCCATCATGTCATACGCCTCCCAATCTGAACGCATACTTGAACTCATACTCAAACTGCCATCTGAGTAATCTTTCCGGATATGCCGTTGCGGTATCATGCAGCCATCTTCCTTCATTCCGGATTGCTTCTACTGTTTCCGGTTTGCATCCATGAGCCTTTGCTCTCCAGGCAAGTCTGAACATCTGAGTAGCTTCCTTCTCTGCCATCTCTATCAGTTTGTATCTGATCTCTTTCAATTCCTTCATATCTGCCTCCTATCTGATGCTGAGGTTATCAACCAGTAATCCATATTCTGTCATGCTCAGAATGTATCCTTCCGAAACCAGCTTCTCGATTACTGCCGGACAGCAATTCTTGATTACTAAGCCTTCTCTGCACTGGTGGTCCTTATCTACATAACCGAAGCCGAACTCTGTCGGTGCTATTCTGTTCATCCCAGTGATTAACTCCAGGGCTTTGATTGCTACTCTTTTCTTTCTTGCCTCATACTCCATCATGTCCATCTGCTCCTTTCGGTGTTTTTACTGATTTGTTATCTTAGACGCATCGTAACTGGAATATTCCAGTTTGTCAATAGTTTTACTGAATTTTATTTGGAATTTTCCACCTGCTTTTCTTGCTACTCTTTGCCAGCCACCCGATTGGAACAACCATCTGGCTGGCTACTTCTTCGCTTAGATTAAGCATTGTTTGATTATGGGCGTATCGTAGCACTGACACCATTGTTGTCAATAGTTATACTGAAATAAATTTGGAATTTTCGAGTTTTATCCACCGACTTTTCCACATTATCCACACATATATATATTTAATAATTGGTTACGGTGACGGTGACGGTATGGTCAAGGACGTTTTGCGTGACAGTCACACGGACTGTCCGGTGGACGGTCACAAGGACAACAAGAAATTGGGCGTATATTATAATTAGGAAGAAAGCCATTCCGATTTGTCTACTGAACTACTGAATCAGCATTTTTTCTGATACCGATGAAAAATCGGGTCAAATCAGAAGCCGTCCATGGACGTTTTACTTATCTTTTCCGTGACTGTCCCCGTGACAGTCCAACGGACACATATTTTTTTGGGAATTTTTCGAGCAGAATCGCTCTGATTTTTTCTCTGAGAAACCTCTATCTCCTGGGACTTCTTATTTGCCTTTTTCCGGCATTGTCTTTCGTAAAGGTATAAAGTATTGAGAAAATTATTTTGAACAGAATCCGGATTTTTGTCTAAAACAGCAATCTTATTTTTGTCGAAAATTATTATTGACACCAGCTCCATTTGTGAGCAATAAAAAAAGAGCCTCCCCGGTGCAAATTTGCATCGGAGAAGCTCCTTCTCTTAATTATTCTTCATTGATGAAATCTGTGCAGCCAAGTTCCCGGTATGCCTCCTCGAAAACTTCCTTCGGACTCCATGAAATATAACCATCCGGATACTTAACAATGTATCCTTCCTGGTCCTTTGTGCCGGACTTCCGGAAGATTTCCTTCTGGACTTCAACCGGGCATCCGCACTTCATAGCCTGGGCTTCAGCCATGGTTCCCGGCTTCGCCTTCACAATCTTTACGCCGATGTAGTTTTTCATCCCCGGACCTCCTATCTGCTGATGTCGGATGCGTTTACCCAGCCATACACACCGTCACCGACAATGTGGTACTGGTGAACGCCATTCTTATTCATGGCAGTAATCTTAGCTTCGCAAGCCTTGGCTCCTACTCCCCTGGCTCCCTTGTAGCTGCTGGTGTACTGAGTGCTTCCAGAGAACTGAACCTTATCCCCGATTCCGAATGCCTTGTTTCCGGAAGACACACCTTCGATGTCCCCGGCATTTACCCAGCCGTAAACCTTGCCTCCGCTGAGTGCTACCAGGTGGTACGGATGCGGTTTTCCGGCACTTACGGCAGTGATCCTTGCCTTACAAGGCTTTGCTGATTTCTGTTGTCCTCCGGAGTAGGAACTGGTGAACTGCTTGCTTCCGGTGAAATTCACTACATCGCCAACCTTAAAAGAACCGCCAATAACGACTTCCTCTTTTTCTCCAGGTGTTGCCTTGCTGGAATATTTCGGAACTCCATAGCCACGGATATATCTTCCGTTCACCTGGAGATTTCTTCTTCCGCAGGCATCGTTGATATTGCACTCAATCACAGTGATTGTGCTGCCGACAACCTTTTCGACAATACCAACATGATCGGCACTGCCTCTGTTATCACCAACTCCGTTGTCCTGCCAGTCATAGAAGATATAATCGCCAGGAGCCGGAACATACCCATCATCCTCCACCCAGGAACCAAGTTTCGCAAACAATGCAATCATCTGGTTGCATCCGCACTCAGTAGGGATAATGTCGGTCAGCTCCGCAACGATTGCCGCCGCAGACGCTCCAGTCGCGCACCAGGCATCTGTGTACTGCACCTTGTAGCTTCTCGCTAAAGGCTTATGTGCATTGTAGATGTCGATGATTTTCTTGTGGCTGCCATCACTCTCCTTGCATCCAATCCACCCCTGCATGATACCGACTACTTTCTGCCTTAACTGTGCTTCAGTCATGTTACTACCTCCATTCTGGGGCTTGTTCTCTGCCCCTGCAAATTCATCAAAATACTTCTGCCCGTACTCAGCCCTCTTTGCTTTGACCGCGCTTCCCTGGTCTGCTGGTCTTTCGTATTCGGTCAAAACGGTATCAGATGCCGATTTCACCGAACGTGCCGACTTCAGCTTTGCCAGGACAGTCGGATAGCTCTTGCTGAGTTCTTCAAAAAGAAAAGCCAGCTGCATCTCCAAGTCACCGATTGACTTCTTCTGCTTGCTGGCGTAATCGAGCATATTCTGTTTTCTGGACCAATACGTCCATTGTGCCAGGCCGTACCCGGCACTATCTCTCACGAAGTTATCATACGTCCCGGCATCGACAGCCTGGGTGTATGTTTCATCTGTCATGTTCAGCTTTTTCTCAAAGCTGTTTTGCAGATTCTTCGGATTCAGCCCGGACTCAGCGAAAAGATTTCCCATGAGTCCGGCAACTCCCCATTTGCTCATTCCCTTATCTCGAAGGAAATTCCAAATCTGCTCCTTCACCGTATTTCCAACCAAAGCCATACTTACTGCTCCTTCCCGGTCTCCTCAGTAGGACCATTCACAAATTCCTGGACTGCCTTGTTGGTTTCCAGCATTTCTCTCATTTCTTCCAGAGCATCGTCTACCATCATGCTCACCATCTCGAAGCTGATTACCCCTTCGAGCCGCGGGAACTTCGTGACAAACATATCGTAGACATAGCGGAGTTTCAGCTTGCCAGTACCGGAGCCCAACTCCTTCTCAGCCTTCGTTACAGCCCAAAGCATCCATTCTTTCACGGACTGGAGCTGTGCGTCACTCGGCTTCTTTACAAAGACATATACGGCATATCCGCCGACTGCCACTACTGCAATACCTGCCACCAGCAGATACCAATTTTCAATCAAAAACTGCATATTTTCCTCCTATTCCGGCATCGTCTCTTCTGGGCGATTGCCACTTTCTTTTTCCAGTTCTTCCTGGTGCTTTCTGTCATCCAGCTCATACTGTCTGTCTCTCTTACGTTCCTTGGTGGTCTTGATCCATCCCATTACGCCACACTCGCCACCGCATATGGTAAATACGCAGGTGCAAAGGGTATCCGGGATTGCCCCGGTGATGTAATACAAAACCAGGAGCGTGATAATGAACATTAGCAGGAACACAGCAATGATAACCAGGATGACGTCCATGGTTCTAATTTCTTTTTTCCTCTTCACGCTGCCCTCCTCAGTACAGATTCTTCAGAGCTTGCTCGTTGATGAAGTCCTTCTGCTCGTGTTTCACTTGCTGTGCATATTCCAGGGCGGCGTGCATATCACCGTTGCAATGTGCATCCGGAATACGCTGCACCGCTCTTGCAGTAGCTTCGCCGAGAGCTATTGATGCTCCGACGCTTTTCACAAGATAAAGGATGTGCTTCTCTCTTGCAGACTCCCGTTCATCTTGCAGTTTCTGTCGCTCTTCTCTCTGCTTCGTCTCTTCCTCCTGGCGTTTGTTAATCTTGCTTTCAAGCAACCAGAAGCAGAACCCGGTAATAGCTGAGGGGATGCTCATTGCTGCAACCAATGTTCCAAAATCCATTCTTGTTTTCACCTCCTTTCGCAAGAAAAACCGCCTTATTCTGGCGGTCTCAAATCTATCCTCAAACACTCACATTCCCGGCACGGATACTGCCCGGCTGGTATGTGGTAGTTAAGGCAATGTTTGCACTTGCTATGCCATGAGCAAGTCTCCGTACACTCCGAAAAGTTCATAGCACAAATACCAATCTTCTTGTGGGAGCATAGGAACAAGTTCTTTCGCTTCTTCTCCATTCGGTAATTCCTTCTCTCCTTTCATCAGAACCATATCTTCGTACAGCTTGTCTATCAAAGCCTGGCTGTCCGTATGCTGGAGCATACCTATGTAGCACCGGAAGGTTTCCGTTACTTTCTCGAAGGACATCTTGCCTTCTGCATACAATTTCCGGATTCCATTCAAACTTCTCTTTATTCTCAGCGTGGTGCTCTTTCGGACAACAACCTTATCAGCCCACACTCTGTATCCTACAAACTCAATACCCTGACCAATCGGACGGATACAAGTCTTATTATTCAAATTCAGTTCCAACTCAGTTTCCAAAAATTCACCAATCTGTTCCTTCCAATACCGAAGCTGGAGCTTGTCATTTCCGAGAATGATTACATCGTCCATGTACCGGATATAGTACCGGATTCCGAGAACTCTCTTGCAGAACTGGTCCAGCATATCCAGATAGATATTGGCAAACATCTGACTGAGCAGATTTCCGATAGGCATACCAACATCAAACAGCCGCTCCTCCAGCGGCACATCTTCCGGATTCTTTCCCGGAGGAAGACCAAACGGCGTATGCTGGCAGTCGATGACTCTGTATAGTACGTCCAACAATCTCTGGTCTTTTATCTTCTTTGCCAACACTTTCTTCAGTACCCGGTGCGACACCCGGTAGAAGTATTTGCTGATGTCAAGTTTCAGATAATACCAGTTCTCACCTTCCTGGCGGTCTACCTTTTCCAGCCAGTATTTAAGTTTCTGCATAGCACTTAGGCTACCTCTGCCCGGAATACATCCATAACTATCTTCGATGTATCCAGGCACAAGCATCGGATTTACAACCCGGTATATAGCCCATTGGATGACACGATGTTTAAAAGCAATCGACATTATCATTCTCAGCTTCGGTTCATGGATATAGAAAATGTAATACTTCTCAATCTCATACTCTCCGCTGAGTATTTCTTCCCGTAGATCAGTCAGATTCGTCCAGGCATCGTAGTTGAAATCCAGAACATCTCTCTGGTATCTCCTACCCCTGGACGCATCTTCCAAAGCACCATAAAGGTTCTCCATCGAGAAAATGAGGTCGAATACATTTTTAATCTTCATCGCTTCATCCTCTCTTTCTCCGTGTAGCGGCTTTCGCTGTGGCTACTTGCGGCTTCCGAAGTTGGCTTCGTGCCGTGGCAGCACTTATCCCCCATGCGGCGGCAAAACATACCACTCCTACCGCATAGGCATTTTTCTCCTCCCTGCCGGGCTGGAGCGGAAACAGACTCCTTTATCCCCTCTGTACTGGAACTGCACCCATGAGTGCAGAACTTCTGACATTTGAGGGTAGAGCGGAGCGGAAGCCGATGTTGCTGTTCGAGTTGGAACGAGGGTTGTTCAAATTCACGTTGAACACGCCAGCATTGGAACCGTTGTTCCAGCTGCCCCCACAAATCGGCAAACGTAGATAGCCTGCTCCCGGTATATTTCATTTCTTTTTGCTGCTGGACTCAGCTTCATTCATCGCCTTGATCCAACCGCCTACCATCTTTCCTATCTGCGTAAGATAATCATTGATGATTTCAAACTTCTTGTATGACATGAACTTCAAACGGTAAGCAATCTTCACATAGGTCTTGCATTTGGCTACCGCAACATCCAGTTCTCGCAAGGTAGTTTTCTTGTAGTAGGCTTTCTCTGCCTCCACGCACCTTTCCAGCATGGTATCCATGCACCGTTTGAGGTCCGCCGCCATTGCGTACTTCTCAGCCTTCGGAAATTGCTGAAGTACGGGATATGTGTATTCGATCATATCCTCGATTTTCTGTAATGCCCGTTTTGGCTCTGTTTGTTCGTTTTCTTTATCCATATTGCCTCCCTATGTGAAAATGTCCTACGGACTGTCTGTGGACTTTTCCCGGACAATCCATAGGACTTCAAAAAAATAATGGCTCACTACCGTTCGCCATTCAGTACACAGTATTCAGTTTACAGTTCTACATAAGCGGAGCGGAAGCCGATGTCGCTGTACGAGCTGGAACGAGGGGCGCTCAAATTCACGATGAACACGCCAGCAAGGGAACCGCTGTACCAGCCGCCCCCACAACGCGGCAAACGTTCTCCGGCGTTATTCATCCAATGACCATCTCCGCCGTAATCTCCGCCCGGTTTGTCCGGGTACATTAACAGCACCTTCGCCAACTCCGGAGCCGTTAAGCCGCTTGCCAGTGTCATGTCCTTGTACTCGCAATAACGTCCGGCATCGGCAGCCACCGTAATGCCGGTAGTCAGCTGAATCTTTCCACTTACCCAGTCATACTTCAATGTTGCGGCAGTTCCAGGGTCTACCAGGGAACCATCGTTCTTGATAGCCTTCCAGAGAGTAGACGTTGCAGACTGGTCGCAATCAGCACCCATTGCAGCGTTGTTGTACGGGATAATCTGAATCTCGCCTTCCTTCAGACGCATACCGCCATTCCACTCCCAGACATTACCGTTCATATCCTGGATACCAAACTGAGTCCAGTCATGTCCCCATGTTGCAGGTCCGGAGCCAGTGAAACATCTTGCGGCGCCATTCGGATGTGTAGCATGAGTGCTGGACTCTTTAGATGACTCACTTCCCTTTTCATGTGTCGCAGCTACATCTCTGCCCCAATCATTGTTACCATGCGGCATAGTGCCGTTCTTTCTGCACCACAGAGCGATTGCAGCCCATTCTGCCATAGTAGACAAATGGAATCCAGCACCCTTTGCTTCGCAGGCTTCTCTTGCCTGGTCGAATGTAATATAGGTCTTCGGGTCTCTGTGAGCAAGTGAGTATGCTCTGCCGTTGATGACAACATTCTGGTACTTGGAATAATAGAAGCAGGACTTCTCAACTCCATCCACTAAAAAAGCCGGATGAATGTTTTCGCTCAACCCGGCTACAAGCTCACTATTCTTAACTTTGTTGAACGGAACATACACGGAAGGAAGTCCGAGGTCATCCAGAAGGACGATGTTCTTACCTCCGGAAATCTCCTTGACTGCCGCCGCAAACTGATCGTAATTTGCCATAATCTTTCTCCTTCTTAAATTGCATATAATTTCAGAGTCACGTTAGCCATGCTGAATGGAACGGGTTCTCTGTTGGTGATGTTCTCCTGGCTGGTGGAATCTTCCGGATCATAGTCGGGATTCTCAACAGTCTCCTCAGTGTACTGTCTCGCCGGAATCTCAATCTGAGCTGCATACGCTACGCCCAATCCGGTAGTAACCATGCCGTACTTGTCGATGCAGACATCAATGCACACATCGAAATCTCTCTCACACTTCTCCAGATTCAGCATCAGTTCATCGTTGAATGTGATTTTGTTCTTGCTGACGGAGTAAGGAATCTTAGGACCTGCGTTTACTTCGATTACATTCATTCTACTTTACCTCCTTGTGTTACGGGCTTCTCTGTAAGCCTCGTTGGTTTTCTGAGCGATGCAGTCCGCCATATCCCTCTGGTGGGCGGTTGCTCTGCTCGGATAAATGCCATATTCCCTTAACGTCTGATTCATCTGCTGGTTTCTTTCGTCACCTCTGATGATTACACCTACACTCATGCTGCATTACCTCCGTGAACATAAAGTTTCAAAGTCACCGTTTTTGCACTTCCGGTGAACTTTACTTTGAAGCCGTTGACCTGCTTGTCATAAATGACAATATCGCCAACATTGATGGTATCTCCCTGGATTTCCGGCGTAACCATGTAATTCAGAGTGTCCCTTCTCACGGAGAGAGGAATCGTCTTCACAGAGTTGTTCGCATAGAAATCCTGGGTGTTGGTGAGCGTAACCGTGATTACTCCACCATCAACGTCATCAAGACGCTTCTGCTGTTTCCCGACTACTTCTGCCAGGAACTCATTGAACAAATTCGCTCCGTTGATACCACACTCCATGTTGTTGAAATGCTGTTCATCCTGCGGAGTACCTTCCTGGATGCCAGGCACATCATCGAGCCACTGAGTAGCTTCGTATGTCCCAGTTCCGTTGCCGTTCAGATACGGCTGTTCTCTTCCATTCATTATGCTTCACCTTCTTTCTCGTAGATAGGGAACTCAAACTTAGTAAGAACTCCCTGGTTTGATACCCTTACGACTTCCGTTTCCTGGTAGCCGCACTGCTTTCCGGTCACATCAATGATACGGACTGCCGTAATCGTCTGACTGCCGGATGATGTTCTTGGGAAGCCAACGATGATTTCCACCCGGTTGCCAACGATACGCTTTGTGTTAATCGTTGCATCGTACCAGGTGGAGCCTACACGGAACTGGAACTTTACCAGTGCCGCCAGCCATTGCTTCCTTCGGTCATTCATAAATTCTGTGGACCAAAAAGACATCTGTTTTCTACCTCCTTATGATTTATTTCCACAAACTCCGGTTCCGCATCTCCTTGGCGTTACCGCAGCTATATGGACTACTGGGATGCCGCTGACTGCCTTTGTACTGACAACCAGCGATTTCTCCTCCGTAGTACCGCTTGTAACAAGCGTACCGCTGAGGGGAGCGTTTACTTTGTGATTGCTGACAATTCTATCAGCTTCAACGCTACTACCTATCATTACGCCTTCTACGGACTTGATAGGAGCTGTGCCGGATAACGGCAAATCAGCCGCAGCGGTTGTGCTTCCACTTGCGGCTTCTATGGTGGTTCCTACTACATATCCATTGACGGACTGTATCGGGTGAGTTCCAGACACCACCTGCCCGGCGAGGACTAACTCCTCAATCTGGTAATCTGAATTTATGGAAATCTCCACATCATCGGTGACAATTTCGCCTTTCGTGGAGTCGTACAGTTTTCCTCCTACCCGGATTGTTCCGGTCAACGTGTTCTGGAAGATTTTCTTTATCTCCTCCAGGTCAACTTCTGTCTGCAACAGAAGTATTTCGCCAAGCGAACCTCTTCTCGGATGCTGGCCACACAACAGCTGGTTGCACAGCGGCACATCGTACACCTGGTAAATCCATCTAACAAAAGTTTCTACTGCATACCGGATAAGGTACTGAAACTCTATCCGGACACCTCCAGGTTTCACCATCGGCACTTCTCCAAGTCGGACTGTTTCTCCTCCAGGTTTCAAGAACGGCATTGTCAGAATAATCGTTGCTGGCATATCCGGGTCCTCGATGTAATAAATCGGGGAGACATCCCATAGCAATGACAATCCATCCATGAGGTCGTAGTATGTGCATTCATTCGTATTCACCAGGTTCTTATACCGGAGGAACTGTCGGTATCTGTCATCAGAGATGACTGGATCAGTGGCTCCTATCCCAGCAAGCTCCCCGGCTTCCTTTCTTGTCAGCGGAATGATGGTTCCTACCATGTCAAGGTTTTTCCCGGTTGCATTATCAAGATCAGTCATGGAGTTGATGTCCGAGAACACCTTCTCCACTTCCTGCATCTGCTTTGCAAATGTTGAAATCAGCACCTCAATATTCTTCTTGCCGAGAAACTGCTGAGGCAAATCTCTTAGCCAAGCATCAACTATCTGCATTGAACGTCACCTCGATTCTGGTTTCATCAATCAGAACTTTCTGCCTTGATGTCACGATGATGTTCTGTGCCTTGTAATCTTCCGTCTTCGGAACATAACCTTTTACGGTCGAATACGCCGTGAGTATCTCAACATAGGTAATGCCAGCAACCGAACCATAGATGCCTTCATTCAGTAACTGCGTAAGCAGGCTGTTTCCAGCAACTATCTGAGCACCGTCTTCGCAAATTGAAGCAGTTGTCAGTGCTGCATAGTTTGTCGGCAACATTCCGGCGTTTCCATGGAGGACAACCTTCAGCCACGTGTACAGATATTCCGGTCTGTTGAAATGAACCGGGATGGAATCTCCATATTTTCCAGGAACATCGACCGTGACACTTCCGAATGTCTGGATTCCTCCAGCTTTTCTTCTAAGGATGGCTTCTGCAATTTCTTTGTTGTCTCCGCCTTCAACGATGATTTCTACGCTGTGTGGCGGCAATCCCCTTGCATCTTCAACATCATCGCAATTTTCATATCCGGATGCTGATTCGACATCAGATACGTTGTTCAGCAATTCAGCAACAATACTCTCAATCATAGTGTTTGACCTAAGAGCCGACTTCGCAATGTATGACTGCCGAAGCTCAATGTCCGTTTCCGTCAGCCTTCCGTAGGTAGGCTCCAGGAGATTCGTTACGCCGCTAAATCCAGTGATGTTATTCACCAGCTTTGTAACGATTCCGTATGGCAGAGTGATTCTTCCATAGTCCTGCGTGAAAAAGTTCGCTATCGTGGTGACACTATCGGTAGTCAAATTGTCCGAAAGCGTGATTACGTTGCTTCTCGACTTCGTATTGTCCTTAATGTTCAGCACGTTGTCACTCGCAACATACTCGACAGTGTATTCGGTTGTCTTAATAACAGCAGCGAGCCCTGCAAGGATGTCTCCTTCAGAACCTTCTACATTGGAATAGCTGTACTGCTCTCCATTTATCGTAACGGAGTATGCCGCTCCATTTTCTACTGCGGCTACCTTTATGCCGACTGCATTGCAATTCTCCCTGGAAATCTGAAATTCATCAGCTGAATAAAGACGAATCTCCGGCATCGTGTTAGTTGCTACAATAGCTTCCTCACGAATATATGCACCGTCATCCCCGGTACAATGCAAAGGATAACAGGTGCGTTTACTTGCAGTTCTTTTGATTCCGCCATACTGCACCGAATTGTCAAGGTTGACTCCAGTTGCCGTGGCAGGATACTTTGCATAGTAGCTGTCCTGGGCTGTCTCCCACAGTTCGGCTATCTGACCTCCAAAGGAGGTGACAAGAGTATCGAGGAACGATGTTCCTGCCAGTCTGGTATTTATGCCAAAACCTTCCGTCAAGTCAGCATGAATTTCTTCCAGGATGGTATCCATCCTCTTTAGGGCGAATCCTTGGTCTGTTACTCCATAATCTGGCATTTTATCTTCACCTCCTTCTTGATGGTTTCTTCATCAGTCAGAGCAACATACTTGATGACGGCTCCCCTTGTTTTTGGGTCCATCATAATCTGCACATCTCTGACATCTACTACTTCATCTACTTCAAATATCTTTTCCCGGACGATACTCTCGAAGTAATCGAGGTCCGGGTTCTTCACCAGAAGACTTGCCATGTATGGCATACCTTCTTCTTTGTTCCACCGCCATTCGCCTTCAAACCAGAGCAGCTTGATTCGGATTTTCTGTGCAACGGAGTTTTCGAGAAGGATGTCTCCTGCTTTTGTTATGAGCAAGTCTCCAGTGTTGTCCAACATAATATCCATACATGCCTCCTACTCCGGCTTTCCGGTATCTTCTCCCGGTGCAGCCGATTTGTGAACGTGCTGTTTTAAGTCGATTCCCCCGGCTTTTACCGTTCCGGTGGAAGAAATATTGCCAGATACTTTTAGATTGCCGCTGACGGCTACACCAGCGTCTGAAATGGTCATCTTGGTGCTTCCGGATGTAAGAACTGCTCCTGCATCCGACACCATGACTTCTACATCGCCAGCTCCTACAATGACTGCATTGTTTTTGCATGCCTTTTCTATCAGTCCAGCTCCTCCGTCCAGCAACCCGGGGATGCACATAGCATTTGTCAAATCATACCGGAGAGAGCCTTCCGACTCCGCCCCGGTTCTCCATTCGTCCAATTCAACCTCGGACACAATTACTATGCAGCTATCGCCTTTCGTAACCGGGAAGGCAACTCCAACTCCGGCAGTCGGACAAAACGGAAAAGCAACCGGGACCTCCGAAATCTGAGGATACTCCAGGCTTTTTCCGTCAGAAGTGATATACTTTCCGCTCGGCTTTACAGTTGCAGTACCGCTTCCGGGATTGAAGGCAACGATTGTTCCAGGTAACGCTGTGTGGATTTCGTCAACGACAGCTCTGGCTGTCTCCTCCACCTGCTGTGAAAATTCTTGCATCATAGTAAATCGCCTCCTTACGCCTTTGCCAGGTCTTTGATGTTTACGGCAGCTGTTACTGTGCTGCCAATACCAATTACAACTCTGTCACCCTTAACCTGGATGGCATCATATACAGAGTACCAACATACGAAGGTTCCTCCGGAATACTGGTATCCTTTTGTTTTGCTTCCCTGCTTGAATGTACGGGTTACTTTGACCTTATCGCCCTTCTTGATAGAACTGCTTGTTGTCTTAGCAGTCGATGTGCTTGACTTCTTAGACGAACTTGCCTTCTTGTCGAGCTTAGGCTGTGCCTTTATCTCCAGCAGCTGTGCTGTACATACCCAGTCTCCTTCAAGGTTGTCTCCGTCAATCGTGACTTTGTACACCCGGAAGTATCCATTTGCCGTTGAGCTTTTCAGCTGGACAATATCATTTACACCGATTGCTCCGTTGAGGAAATACTCAACTTCCCATCCGGTCTGAGATTCGTCACTGTCTGAGCTTGCACTAATTGTGATTCGCTTCGGAATGCTTATCAGTCCAGTATCACTACTTAGCAAATATCCCCTGGTATTCACTGCCCTTCCAGGCCATGTAATCTGAACCACCTGGTTCTGTATCGTCCAGCTGTGACCGCAATACTTTGCCAGTTTCTGCAAAGCGTTTTTCGCTTTTCCGGTGTAGCTGAATCCGTTAGGCATCTGCTTGAACGACAAATCGCCAGCAAATACGATGGACAATCCCATCTTGCTGGCAATCATGTTATAGACATCCTTGCAGTTGACTGAGCCATTCAGTGATATGGTAACAACCGTTTCTCTCAGCTCAACCCTTCCATCCATTACTTCAATTTCTGTCATTCTGTCTGCGTTGTCTCTGGTGGTAACAACAGATGTTACATTCCCGACAAGTACGAGTGCATTGTTATTGCTATACCCGGCACTCAATTCCACAACACAGTCTTTCCCATCCAGTATCTTCAAGTTGTTATTCGACAGATTCCATACCTGCACTTTGGCGGTATTTGGGCTTTCGACATCGCACTTTTCAATACTGAACGAGACATGAAGTGCGGTTTCTGTGGCACTATGGATATTTCCAATCTGGAATCCTTTACTCCCCATCTTTCCGCACTTCATCGTGTATGTTCTTAAAAAATTATCATTTGCCATATCATTCCTCCAATTCTACGTTCGGAATATAAACGAACTCCGCCGTCTGGTTGTTGAACGCCTCCCGTCCTACCGTATCTACGTCAGAGAGGCATCCGAAGATGCCGTCCGGCATATCATGGTATGTGTAGTAGTGCATAATCGGGAAGTTTGGAACGATTCTTGTCATGGCTATGATAGGCTCCTCTTCCGAGGAGTACAGACCAAAACTCCAGTAATCATACTTCTCGTTGTAGGTGAAGCGGAGCAGGTACTCCACACCGTCAATCGACAGCGTAGACATACTATCGTTCATGTCCGGCACCTTGATGTAAAGCATTTCTCCACCTCCCTAAATCAATCCAAGACCGCTTGCTGCCCCGTATAGGATAGATGCAGACTTCTTAGCACTGCTTCCGGATTTGCTACTTGATCCAGACTTCGATGACGAACTGGATGATGAACTACTTCCAGAAGAACTGGAACCGCTCGACTTGCTCGATGAATTCGAGGTTGATGCAGTCCCGGCATTTGCTTTTGTCGTTCCGCTCTTCAAAACATAGGACGGTATCTTCACGGTCTTTCTGCTTGTTATCCGAACCTTCTGTGCGGCTATGGTGATTTCCCTTGCATATCCGATTTCCGTAGATTTCTTGATTGCAATACTGGTAATTCCCATGTTCTTGTAGATGGCATCGGTAGTTACAATTTTTGCAAGCTCCTTTTGCATCCATTTTTGCTCCAGGAGATTGCATATCTTATTCACCCGGTCGGTCGAGCTTCCGTGCCGATACAACCAGGTCACCGGAGTATTGCTGACGAACAGAGTCATCTTAATACTTACCGGGTCATTGATGATTGTATCCGACACCGGAAACCCATCTTCTACCGGATATGCCGGGATGGTGGAAGACAATGTTTTATCCTCATTCATCAGAGCATCGAACTCGACACCCCAGATGCTTACCGGCTGCAATTTCTTTCTTGCCATTTCTTCCTACCCCCTTGCATAGGCGAGTGCTCTCGCCATCTGAGTCGTTGCATCGGTAGCCGATTTCTTCATGGCTTTCGATACATTTTTCTGAGTTTCTGTACTTCCGCCGCTGTACGAGTTGTCGATATTGACATTCTGGGTCACGCTGGACGTACTGTTGTTGATGTTACTTGTGGTGACAGTTTCTGCTTTCGCAGTAGCTGCCTGAGTCAATGTTGCTATGCCGCTTGCCAGTCCTTTCACCTTGTCCAGGACGGTATTTTCATTCTCTCCAATTCCTTTCGCCAATCCTCCCATGAAGTCTGGCATCCAGGATTCGTAGTCGGTCAGAGGTCCTTCATCCGGAACCGAGAAATGCAGGAACGAACGAATCTTATCGCCAATTCCCTTTACTGCATTTACAATTCCCTGGACTCCAGACATAATGCCGTTTTTCAGACCATTAATGAAGTCAGCACCCCATCCAACAGCCTGGGCCGGCAGTCCTTTGATGAAATTGATTGCGGCATTGAATCCGTTCACAATGGTATCCTTGATGCTGGACACCTTGCTGGTGATTCCGCTCAGTATGTTACTGAACGTGCTGCTTACGAATGATGCTATGCTACTGAATACACCACTGAAGAAGCTCTGTATAGCCGACAGCACCGATACAATGAAGCTATAGGCTCCATTCAGTGCTCCAGAAATTGTACTGGTTATCGTGGACAATACAGTGCTTACAAGCGATACGATTCCATTCCAAATCGCACTGAAAAATCCGGACACAGCAGACCAGATTGCGTTCCACAGTGCCATAATTCCATTCAGTGCTGCCGAGAACAACCCGGTTATCGTGGACCATATTCCGCTTATGAACGAAACAATTCCGTTCCACAGTCCCTGGAAGAAACTGCATATCGCCGACCAGATCGCATTCCAAATTGCAGAAATAGCACCGAGAGCCATCGAAAACAACAGCTTAATTGTCTCCCATACGGCTGTGAGATAGCTAACGAGAGCATCCCATATTCCGGTGAATATCTGCTTGATTGCATCCCAGGCTCCCTGCCAATCTCCAGTGAATACAGACGAAATGAAGTTCGCCACACCTTTGATTATTTCCAGGAATCCGTTCAAGACACCTCCGAGACTGTCCCACAGAACCTTGAACCAAGCCAATATCTCGCTTCCCCAACTGTTCCAGAACGCCTGGATCCATCCGAACACCGTTTCAATCACCGCAGCAATGGCATTAAAAATAGCACTACCAGCTTCGTATAGGGCATCCCATACTGCGGACAGTGCTTCAAGTATTGCTCCCCATACTTGCAGGAGCGTTTCCTTTGTGCTTGTGGTTGAGCCATCAATGCTGTCCTCTGTGTTTCCGAACAGCGTAGCAGCCAACTGTGATATGAAGGTCCAAACACCTCCCAGGAACGTCTTGATAAGCCCCCAGGCTCTCTCGAAGTTCTGACGAATACTTTCGCCATGCTTCTCGAAGAAACCTTTCACTATATCCACAAACATTCCTGCCGCCTGCTTGATAAAATCCCATACTCCAAGCAGGAAATTCTTTATGGTTTCCCATGCGTTAATGATTGTCTGTCGTGCATTATCTGCACCAATTCCAGCTTTATCGAAAAAGGTTCCAATAACAGAATCATTCCCCAACATGAAGTTGACGAAATCCTCTATTATCAGAGCCAGGATAACAATGACTGCTACAATCGCCAGTATTTTCAAATTCGCAACACTAAACACCTTTGCGAGCTTGCTCATAACTCCTGCCAGTCCGCCTATGGTCTTCCATAGACTCATGAGCTTTGCGACTCCCATTACCGCCATAAATGCTGCGGCAGCTATCGCCAGTACCTTCAGTACATTCTCGATTCCGCCGAGCTTATCTACGACTCCTTTTATGAATCCAATGCTCTTGGCGGCTCCATTGGAAAGCGTTTGCATCATTCGGTCAACTGATGGCTTCAGCTTCTTCACAATGGCGTGCATCCGGTCGAAGGCATTTGTCAATGCTCCTCCTTCTCCAGTGAGTTCCTGGAGCTTTGTTGTTGCCGCCTTCGTAAGATTGGATAGCATTTTCAGAACCATAACTGCTGGCTTTAAGAACGTGGAACCAGCGACCGCTTTAAGGTCTTGCAGATTCTGCTTTAGGTTGCCGAGCTGATTCGTCCAGGTATCTGACTCTCTTGCCGCCTGGCCTAAAGCTCCGGATGCGGCATTGGCATCCTCGACCATCTTCAACAATGTAAGCTGTTTCTGGTCTTCCGCCAAATCCTTGAACGACTTTCCGTACAATTCGTTGGCGGCGGCGTTTCTTGTTACTTCAGTACATGACAAACCAAGTGATGCGTCCTGCTCAAAATTTCCTTTCAAGAAGGATTGCAGGGAATTTGTTACATCTTCTAACGAGCGGTCATAAAAGGCGGCGGAATCTGCTACTGCCACCATAGACCTATCCGCCAGAGCCAGGGCATCTGACGTTTCCATTCCGGTTGTCTTTGCGAATGCGGAAATCTGAACAAAGCTGCCCTTCATTCGATTCACAGCAACTCCCGTATTATCTGCGATTGATTCAAGCTTTGCGGTTGCTTCATCCTCAATATCTCCAAATACCTGGGAGAACTGGGACTTCAATGCTTCTGCATCTGCCGCCGCTTCCACTAAGCTGCTGAGACCAGCGATGGAAAATCCTATTCCAATGGCACCGAGAAGTTTCGAGGCTAAATTCTTAACCCCTTTGATGCTGTTTTCAGCTTGCTTCTCGCTGTTCTTGTCAACCTCGAACCCAAATGCCACCGCTATGTCTCGTATTGTCAATTCCTACCTCCTTTCCAGCTCGTTAGCCCTGCCTTTCTCTACATCCAACTGCATTTCATATAAGGCATACAGCTTCAATGCTTCATCCAGGGTATATACTTCCTGGAGTTCATACATCGAAGCCAATCTCGCCTTAATCAGTATGTAGCATCGGAGTTCCAACTCGCTAAATTGTGAGTAGTCGAACTTGCCGTATTTTACAAGATCGCTCTCGGAGTCTTGACCTCTGCTAACCCTACTTTCCCAGATAGGGCAGCGAACTTCTTGAAAAAACCGTTAAAGTTCAGCTTGATTACATGGAAGCACAGAACGAACATATCCTGGATTTCTCCACAGAAGATTTCATTCGCAATGTCTTCATCAAGCCTTGCCCCTTCTTTTTCTCCGGTATCCTCGTTGATGATTTCTACCGCAATGTGACCGCCGAGCAACAGCTTCTTCATCAGCTTTTCAAGGCTATCACCATCAATAGTCTTGCAATTCATCATTGCTTCAGCCGCCTTCCCTGCATCGACATCCATAAGGTTTCCATCATTCACCAGTGGTGCTAAAACTCCTAAAAGAGGAGCCAGCACAGATGCCAGCTCCCCGGTGAGGTTTGCAGCCTTGAACGCCGCAAACGGTGTAATATAAAAATCAAATCCGCCAACCTTCTCCTTTGTCGGCTCTACCTGCTTCAGTGCCATATGTCCTTACCTCCTTATTTGAACTCGCCTTCGCCTACGGCAATTTCCCATTCACGGTTTGTCTGGGCTTTACCTCTGCCCCATGCGGCAGGTTTGGTTACCCAGGCTACCGCACCAGTAAACTTCTCATTACCAAGAATATCATTGATATTCACTGGGAATGTTCCGCTTCCATCAGACTTGTCCTTGTCATACATCTTCTGTAAGTAGGCGTTTGTCTTGGAAGCCTGCAAAAGAGCCAACTTAATGGTGTACACCTTTGACGGGTCAATACTTCTGGCGATTTCGCCATCGGCACCAACAACATAAGATGTACCATCGCCAGCAGGCTCAATGTTAATAAAGCTGTCATCTGCAAATCCGGAAGCAATGTGTCTTCCGAGGGCACAAGTGACTTTCTTAGGATTGTACGTTGTTACAGTTGCCATTTCTTATATCCTCCCTTCTTAGAATGTCAGATTTCCGGCAATCTCGACTGCATGGATCGCTCCAGTCAGTCTTGCAGAGTATCTGCATCCGGTCAGCTTACGAGACTTTCTTTCAGCTTCTGTTAAATCAGCAGCCTTCGGAACGGTTACTGTGTATCCGGCAATCTCGTTTCCATCAGCATCGTACTCAGTAGGTGCAATGCCGCCGATGTCCTGGCCATCTTTGAGAGTAGATAACATATTGCCTTCAATCAGACCGATACCAGCATCAGTGAACGAAACCTTGCGGTTCACCTTCAAAGCGTTGAACACTCTCGTCTGCATTTCTGCCTTCAGCCAGTCTCTGAAACGGATAACATCAATCCATTCTCCGGACAGCATATTGCCGCCGAGAGCTACATTGCTTCCAGCATATCTGAGGAAGGAATTGATACTGGTATCCTCCAGTTGCTTCTTCTGTGCAGTGTCGGGAGCGGAAGGAACGATTGTTGCAAGCTCCTTCAAATCCCAGGTTTCAGTACCAGGATCATATCCAAAGCACTTCGCCATCCATGCAAGAGCAGCGAACTCGTTCTCCTTCGGCTGTGCAGACGCATCATAGCCATCAGCAAGTCCGGAGAAGATGCCGAAACTTCTGTAGTATGAGAAGTTCTTAACCGGGCAAGCGGAAATATCCGTGTACTCGAATCCGAAAATCTTCTCATTTGCTTCAGTCCATTCGATTGCTCCCTGGATGTCAGCAGCATCTTTGAACTCCGTAATGTGAGAGCCATAGAACTGAGTCTCGCTGTTCGCTCTTGCAAGTGTAACCTTGATGTCCTCATATACTACTGGCTCGCCTTCGCCGGATGTAGGCTTTCTGATACACACATATACTTCAGACGGTGCAGGCTTCTGGGAGAACGCCACCGTTGCAGCAATGTATGCCGTGTCATCCGTTGTAAAGCCATAATCGAGCAATTCATCCGCCGTAGATACAGCAGTTGTCTTGCTCATGGTCTTTTCTCCGGATGCTTCCGGTCCTGGAACAATCAGCAGGATGCTGTCAAAAGACACATCGCTGGATGCCGGACTGGAAATGTCGATATTGCATTTCACAATATCATCCAATGGATTATTCTTCATTGTTGATTCCTCCTTCTTTGATTTCTTCAATCTCTACTGTCTCAATGGTCTCAGCGATTGCATCAACCATTTCCTTTGTGCCACCGCCACTGCTGTTCGGTGCAAGTGGCATACCGCCGATACCATACGGTCCGGATGCTTCCTGGGCGAACGATACTGTAAATTCAGCCATCGCCCGGTATCTGAAACTCCTATCATTCTGAAGGTCAGTCAAATCACGAACTGGTGGCATCAACGAAACGTCCATGCCGTATCCGGCGATGATGTCCGTGATGTCTTCAGATTCCAGGAAGTTTGCAAAATCCATCAAATCAGAGGTTGCTGTGTTGACGTAGTTGCCAGTAACTCCCTCCTGCACCGTTATGGGCTGTCCTTTGGTATAAATGTTGACTTCCAGGGTTGTTTTCTCCTGGTAAATCCTCCTGCCTTCTCCATCGTCTACTGGAAATGAGGTTCTGTTGATGCCTCCGCATTTCAGCGTGACATACGGTATAGGCGGCTTTGTGTTAATCTGTTCAACCCAGATAATCGTTGCTCCTACGAAGAACTTTGCAGTCAAGTCGTAGAGCTTTTCTTTAACTTCCGCCAGATTCATTGCCCGTTCCCTCGCTTTCATCAGTAGTACCAGCAGGCTCCTGGTCCAGACATTCAACGAAAGTAGCCGTGTAGTGTCTCAACGGAGTATTCTCACTGAGTCTGCACGACTTGCATTCAAACCACTTATTCTGGAACCATAATCTGTCAGCTTTCTGCTGTTCAACTTCATTTTCCACCAATATCTCGCTGTCGCAGAATACCTTCAGCCTTTGCACCGACTTGGAACCGTCCGGTGTGGTGATAACTACGTCCTCCAACGTCTGTACGTCCATAGGGAGCGTTGAATCCGCATAAGGTATAGAAGAATACCCTTTGACGATAATCGGACGAGAATAGCGTCTTATCCGATGTGGTCTTTTCAAGAAGTTCATCAGTCCCCACTTCCTTTCTGTTTGATTTCATAGTTCACTGACTGTCTCATTCTGCCGCTGTCAATCAGTGGTTTGCTACTGCCCTTCTGCCTCACAGTCGATTCTGCATTGGGAGCAAAGCTACCCTCCGTGATTTTCTCTTGTATGAGGTCCTTCTGAAATATTCCTATCTCTTTCAAGACCTGCTCGGCAGATACTCCTCTTACGAGGTCTTTCTTCTTCGACTGCAAGAAACTGTTTATCTTGCCTTCGTTTTCGTCTACGCTCTTACGCAAAAAAGGACGAGATGGCATATTCACAGTACCCAATTCGTTCCATGCAGCAACATCACAGACATCCGTACCATCTTCCTCTGTGGCTTTGCCATGCTGGAATCCGATACGGACTTCTTTGTCTGCAAGCTCTTTGAGCATTCTTTGGAACCGGATACCTTCCGGTGTCATCTTGTCCTTTACCTTAGCACCCATAGCCAGGTCCTTCCCCGGCTGAGATAATCGGTATCACTGCGTTTCTCCTCAGAGTCAGAAACTCCAGGCCGTATACGGTAAGTGCATATTCCGCATCAACCTGGAGGTTCGTCTGCTGATTCGTGGTGTAGCTAATGGAGGTTTCACCCTCTGCGTACGAGCCTACCCGGAGGCTATCGCCTACCTTGCCATTCTCGTTGTTCCCATAACCGGACATCTTCAGTTTGTGGGCGGTCAGATATGCCAGAGCTTTCTGGTATGTGCTACCAAATCGCTTTTCGGATATCTGGTCGGAGTACAGTTCCAGGAACGAGTTGACTCCATAGGCAGTCACCTTTCCGGTGGTCTCGTCAATCACATCATCGTCTGGCATATCAGAAAACTCCGTTGCCACCAGACGAAAAATAGCGAGTGCATCCATACGATCACCTGCCTTACTTCTTCAGTGCTGCTTTTACCTTCTTCAGAACGTCAGCCTGGTCCTTGCACTCAGCAGGATTGATGCCGAGTTCATTAGCCATCTTTCCGAGGTCTTCCTCACTGATACCTTCAAGGGCAGCAAGTCGAGACTGGCGGAGAGCTTCTGCTTCTTCAGCAGCCTTTTTCTTGGCCGCAGCTTCAGCAGCCGCCTTGTCAGCATCAGACTTCTCAACAGACTTAGGCTTGCCAGTAATCTTGGCAAACCCATTCATCTTATACACCTCCAGGATAGGGCTGGTTTCAAATGCCTCCGGGATGTCCTTCGTTTCCCCCGGAAGCACTGTTACTTCGCCAATCCCAATAATCTTACCGTTTGAAATATTTTCAATCTTCATCGCCATGTTCCTCCTTCTCTTAGATGCCTGCTGCGATAAGTGCAGACAGCGGATAGTATAATATGATACCAGCTACACGCTCCTCACAAGGAACGATTACTTCCAGGTTACGGTTCTGGAGCGGATACTGGTAGAACGCCATAGGAATCTCCAGGCTGAACTTGTCAGCACTGTTGGTGTACAGCATTGCTACATCGGAGCCGTAAGGGTTGGTAGCAACACTTCCTGCAGCAAGTTCCGGTGCGGAGATGATTTCCTTCAGATAAGGTGCGTTCTCCAGGAGGAACTTCTTCACCGTGTATCCGGTGTTCGGGATCTGACGGGTGGAGATGTCGATGTACTGTGCAGGCGGAATAGCCAGTGTATCAGCTCTCTCGACATCCTGTGTCAGCTTAGACTGGTATGCAAACATACCGTTGATGTCTGCCAGGATTTCAGCAGCGGACTTATCCTTCCATGCAGTCTTGCTTTCAACAGTAGCAAGAGTGTACAGAGGGATGTTGTTGCCAGTAGACAGCATACCCATGAGGTTGTGCTCCTTGTCGCCAGCAAAAGCAATCTCGTTGGTCTTGCGGTCGATTGCATAACGTGCGGATCCAGCCTTACGAGTATCAAGGCTCTTTCCTGCAAGGCGGCTTGCTCTCATCTCCTGGATGGAATAACCGTAGCTGTCACCGATGGACTTGATCATTGCGGTGGTAGGTTTACCCTTTACATCAGCACGAGGAAGGTCAGTAGCGTAGTTGCTGATGATGACAGCCATGCCAGTCTTCTCGTAGCTGTAATAGGTCATAGTCTCTGCACCTTCCGGAACCTCATGGGTGATAGGGAAGTTGTTCAGAGCTGTGAACTCCGGATAAATCTTGTCATAGGACTCGGACTTGATGTAGTCCAGCTCCCTTGCGAAGAAAATAGACGCATCTTCAACGCTGTCGAAGTGCATCTGCTTTGTGGTTGCCAGCGTAGGCGTGATGTTGGATGCCATCAATGCGGCGTAGTCCGCCTGGTCATAGCCAGTAGAAGGCATTTCCGGATTGTACTGTTTGCTCATTGTCTTTATCCTCCTCTTACATTCTGATCTCGATAACAGCAATGCCGTCATCCTTTGCATTGCCGAAAGTAGCACCGATGTCTACGTTGGCAGGTGTTCCTTCGCCAGTCTGCTTGTCTAAGTGAGTGAATGTACCAGCATCTTCGCCAGTAACTACCACATAGGCTTTAGCACCATAAGCAGGAACTGCATCAGATGCGATTCTGCCCCATACATGACCTCTGCGGACAATACCGACAGATGCGTTGTTCTTAACAACAACGTGTCCGCCCATATCCTGCTCTGTGTTTGCCGCACGAAGGACAATACCTTCAATCTTATCTGCGGTACAGCCCGTAGCAGGGACTTTTACTCCGGAGCCAGCATTAGTGCCGACCATTGCCGCCATACCGTATTTGAGGACACCATCGGCTTCCTCATTCTTGCGAGTGATAACCTCGTCAAAGGCGATATCATATTTACCGCCTGCCACACCTTTGGGTGTGCTGTAACCGTAATCTAACTGTGCTGCCATTACTCGTTACCTCCTTCTCTTTCAATCATTCTCTGTCTTGCGGATGCCGCCATGCTGAGACCATCTTTGCCGTCTGCTCTGCTCTGAGGAACGGAACCGCCAGACATCTGCTGTCTCTGGTAATTGACATCCTTGCGTTTACCAGCTTCATTCACTGCCAGGTCATACATTGCATCAATGTAGACTGCACTCTTGCCGTCCATTCTCATGTCCGGGAATACTTTGGCAATGATCGCCTTCTTGCCGTCCATAATGGATTTCTCCTCCAATCCATCCAGGTGGAGCTTGTCACCCATGCGGCAAATGCTGAGTCTCTGGCGGAAAATATCATCAGCTGCATCAGCGTTCATGGAACCGGATTTGTCATCGGAGCTGTCTGCATTATCTGCATTGTCCTCCTGCTGTCCTCCAGGTTCGCATCCAGCACCATCGGCAGAATCAACTGCTCCAGGTACGGGTTCACAAGAACCACCTTCAAGAACTGCAAGCAGTTCCTTCAAAGCACCAATGAGCTTATCTTTTCCGCCATCGTCTTCATTCTCTGGTTCTGGAGCTTCGCCAGGTGCGGCAGGTTCTGCCTCGCTTGGAGCTACGGTTGCTTCCGTAACGGGTTCAGCAGGTGTTTCAGCTACACCGCCTTCGTTGCTGATACCATCGCTTTCTCCAGCAGTCGGTTCTTCTGCGGAGCCGCCACCTTTGGAAGACTTATAAGCATTGATTGCTTCAACGAGTTCTTCCGGTGTCATCGCAACGCTATCGCTTCTTGTTGCATTTTTCATTTCGCTTTTACCTCCTATCGGTGTTTTTTTATCATCTAACCCGACTTTTTTACCATCGAGATTGAGATGCGACTGTTCCCCGGCTCTTGCCTTATCTACAATCGCCAGGTGATTGATGCGAATGTTGGTCTGGATAGCATCGTACTTCTGACCGTTCCATTCGCCAGGTTCTTCAATGAGGTCCAGGTTGTATCCCAGGCTTAACTCCCGGTACGGTGTCTTCTTAACCTTGTCGATGTCATGGATCACAACCTTGCATCTGACATCATCGCCATCCTGGAACCCTTCGCTCGTAATCGTACCGACAATCTCCTTCATAACATTGTTCTTGTCGATTGCCCCAGCATTGTGGGTGATGATTACTGGCTTCCCTGCATACGAAGCAAGGGATTCTTTATCAAAAACGTGTTCCGGGAGCCTCAGCTCCCTTCTTACTCCGCCGTCCGGCAATCCATATTCAAAGATTCCGGTAGAGGTGACAATCGGCGTATCATACAAAAATCCCTGCTCGTTGAAGTAGGTACTTCCGGCAGGGATGCTGTCAATTCTTGTTACCCTTTTCAGTTTTAGTGGTGCTGCTCTGCTTTCCATGGTCCTTTCTACCTCCTGCTTTTTTCTTTGCCGCCATCTTCTGCTCTCTGGCTACCCTTCCGATGGCGATGTCTGCTGTTCTGTCCGGATAGCCTTCCTTATTGCTCACCTTCTTCGCCGCCCGGTTCATCGGCTGGTACTGCACCGGATGCCATCAGCCTTGTAAGTTCCAAGGTCAGATTCTGAATATGCTCCACTTCATCAAGACGGATTTTGGCAAACTGCATTGCCGTATCTTCCATGCCTTCATGTTCTGAAATAGTAGAAATCTTATCTGTATAGCTGATAACAGCGTCTGCCTCCTCTTTGAGAGCCTGGCAGATGTTTTTGATTACTTCATCCATTTTCTTAACCTCCATTCTTCTTTATGGTTATCTTCGCTGGTTCTTCATCCACAAACGGCAGATTCATGTTCTGGTTGAACACTGGTCTTCCGATGCAACGGCACTGATAATCTTCCCCGGGGTGGCATTTCCTCCCATCAGAGTTGACTGGAGCGTCGTTCCAGGAGAACTTCTTGCCATTCAGCTCCTTGTGGCTACGTCTGACACGTTCATCGCCGGAGGTGGACCAAATATACTCCGTTATTCCAGCATCAAGCTGTTGAGCCTTCTGAATCTGCCCGTTCAGCTTCGCTGTCTGATCTCTCGCAATGAGTTCTGCCCGGCGGCGGCTGGCACCGTATGCTTTCTGGATGTCTCGCACAATCCGGGTGGTGGTCTTTCCAGTAGTAAAGCCGTCATATACGATGTCTCGCATCTTATCCAGGGTATCTTCTGGGATTGTCTTAATCAGATTGACATTCTCCTCTACCCATTTCAGAAGCTCCTTTTCGTAGAAATCCCCCAGGTAGTAGTCCTCCCGGATGTCAACGCCAAGCGTCGCCTTGATTGCCCGTTTCCACTCCTTCACCGTCAGCTTGCGGTTGAGGTGTGCCAGGTTCTCCAGCTTTCGCCGGAGTCCGAAACCTATCGTTTTGGCAACAACATTGTTCTTTATCGTGTTGAATATACTGGTGATTGCCAGCTGCAAGTCGGTGGCGGAATCATTTCTCTGGTTCTTCACCTCGGCATCCCGTTCCTTCTTGTAGGCTTCCTTCAGCTTCGGAAGCTGCTCCTCCAGTTCCGTTTTCAGAATCGCCATGTAAGCGTTGGTGGTTCTGACATACTCCCTTTCGGCAGATTCCGGTATCTGTGGATCATACTTGCTTTTCAGCGTATCGTGACCGTAGAATTTCTTGCCAACCTTTTCCATCAGCAATCTGTTCATCTGGCGTTCGTTCATATCTATCACCACCTCCTCCAAAACAAAAACAGCCCATGCGGATAGCACAGACTGTTCGTGGTCTACTATTCAGTTTTCTCCTGCTATGCAGGAAGGGGAACCTTTTCTGTCGGGAACACCTTCTGCATCAGTTCCTGGAGTTTGGCATATCCGCCAGCAATATTGAGGAACTTCGCCTTATTCGGTTCCATGGCTTCCAGGTACATCATGCAAGCCGCCTGGTTCAGCTTGTAATATATCACGGGCTTATTCTGAGAGTTCATGCCGGATGTCTTCTCAAACAAAGCCTTGCTGCTGTCATCCAGCAGCGGCATTATCCGTTCTTCAATGCGTTTCACAATCTTGAAGTTCGGCGTCTGAAACAATTCTGCAATCTGCAACGATGTGATGAAGCAATCAGTCATCTTAGATACTGCTTTTGAAGCATATACCGCCTCGTGCCGCCTTGTTTCTGCTTCGGTGGTAGGAATTTGTGTATCAGCAACAAACTCCTGCTCCTGGCTCAATAACAAGTTCATGGCATATTTGAATCCGGCAGCGAATCCATCCTCCTCAAACTCAACCGCTACATTCATAGCCTTTTCATACATTGCAATCTGCAACTTCATGTTGGAAGGAATCGCCCCGGTCAAGAAGGAATCAAATGTCTCCGCCTCCATGACTGCCTGCTTCGTGTGCCTCTCCCCATCTTCAAAACTGCCAACATACTGTTTGAACAGCCCTCGGATTGCTTTTTCATCAAACTGTAACGTATCTGACATTACTCCACCTCCGTATCGAACCCGATTGCCGCCAGTTCCTCGCTTTCAAAACCCTCAGCTCTGAGCAATCTTTCTGCTGTCTGAGCATCAACAAACTGGAGTACCATGTTCGCCAGGACATCAACCATCTTTTCCAACTGCTCTCTACTTAAATTCTCCATATCGTACCTCCTGGTCCATTGCTTTTGTTTATCGTGGGCGTATCGTAGCAGATACTCCGAATGTGTCAATAGAAAAACTGAATATTTTCCCATAAAAATAACCGTATGTTTTTACACACGGTTACGGTGACGGTGACGGTATGGTCAGTGACAAAATGCGTGACTGTCCGTGTGACCGTCCATAGGACAATCCGCCGGACAACATCTTATCCCCCAGAGAGCAAATCGGTCAGCATTTTCAGTCCAGCCTCGAACGGAGGGAACAATAGCTGACTTTGCAGTTCTTCCAGCGACATCCACCTTTCATTCAGCATTTCATCGCCGTCTGCTTCCGGAGTGCCGGAGAACTGGTCGGTGAAGTACACCATAGAAGGCAGGTACTGCCCTGGGGAGCCTTTGTATTCGCCTACTGGTTGGAGATTTAAGGGTGCAACATTGAACTCCTCCATCGCCTCCCTTGCGGCTGCTTCCTCCGGTGTCTCGCCTTCTTCTACGTGACCGCCGGGACCACAAACGCCTTCATTGTTTCTTCTGGATGCACATAAAATCTTGCCATCCTTGATGATTATAACTGCGGCTGCCGGAAAATCTCCTCCATCCTCATTCGGGAGTTCGATGTCGATTGTTTCTGCCAGACTGACTTCATCACCTATGCCAAGAACTTCTATCGTATCAGTTTCGACATCATCGGTTTTCTTGTCGATGTCCGTGTCCAGAATTTCAATCGGTTCTCCCGGCTTGGCTCCAGAAGCATAGGAACCAAACTCCCCGGATTCAAATATCTGCTTTCCGGTATCATTCGTTGGCAAACCGCTAAAAACATCCTCCGGCAAATCGAGGTCTTCATCGGAGATTACCTCCTCAATCTCGAAATCACCTTCAGATGCAAGAGACTTCCGTACCTCTGACGGGTCCAGAACATTGCTATCCATGTAAATCTGAGCCGTCTGGGCTTTGGCGTATTCTGTCTGGGCTTTTGTCTGCTCGACATTTGCCTGCTCTGTATCAGACATGGACCAGAGGGCAGCAAACTTCATCTTGTACTTCGGAACTTCTGGAATCTTACCTTCCAATGCTCCCTGCTTCAGAATCAGATCAATGACGGTTCTGGCATTTGCCTTCATGTTCTGCTTCTGGATGTTCTCCACCATGTTGTAGTAGTTCTCGAAATCACTGTCACCAGTTGAGTTCATGCCAGCAGGGGAACGACCGAACAGAATCGTCTGCGGAATGTTCGTGACTGCCGACAGCATATTGCAGGTAGAATCAATCACATCTTTTACGCCGGACATCTGCAATGATTTGAAATCATAGTCCTCGCCGTCCGTGTCGATTGCAATAGAATTCAAAATGCCCCTCGCCATATCAATGACTTGGAGCCTCTGCAATACCTTATTCTCGCCGTCTTCTGTGCTGAGCATATTCGCCAGGTTCTTCATTTTGTAGATTGCCTGGACTGAGCGTTCCAACAGCTTAACGCCATCTTCGTGGGAAGTGATGCACTCCCTCAACGCCCTCTTAATCTTGACATATTCCGGGATGCCCCAATACCGATAGATTGCATTGGTGGTCTGCTCCGGAAGTCTGCCGTTTCTGAAAACAAGACATCTGCTCCGATGCACAATGAAATACCCGTAGATACTGAACACCTGGTAGTATTCCGGTTCCCCGAATGACCTGCTGCTTTTCATCGTGTCGATGAAGTGGAAATTATACATCGAGGAGTAGTCCGGCTGGACGATTGCTCTTTCAAACACACGGAGTTCTTCGATGCTTCTGACATTGTTCCAGTCAAGAGGTTCTTCCAGTCCCCTGCCGTCATCGACAAGCATAACAATGATTGAGCCGCCATAAAGTCTCGCCCACTTTTCAGCCGTAGCGAATTTCTCCTCCAGTTCCAGGGCATCCATACGGTCATCAACGTATTCGGCTATGTCTTCATCTCCATAGTCGATGTCGAACCCATGCTTCACAGCTTCTTCTGATGGTCGGTCAATAATCTTGGTGAACAGACCGTTTCCTTCATACAGCCGTATGAGTTCCATATCGTTCGTAATCATCTCCTGCTCGTACTGATACGCCGTGGAGTTGTCCTGCTTCGTGCCATACTTATTCAGCATATTACTGTATCCGTCTGCTCTGAACTTATCCTGGGTGCCCTCGATGATTGCGGCTCCCCGTTGCAGTCTGAGCTGCTGATCCAGCACGGCTTTCTGCTGTTCATTCATTCCTTTTTACCTCCTTCCTTAGAGTAAATTGTCAATGTCAAATCCTCCACCAGTCAATTCGGTGAAGGAATCAGATGAAGCGTCTACCATATCATCGTGCTTAGATTCCGGGAAAGACTCCATCTGGGAGAAGTAGCCATCGTTCCAGTCACCTATCAGAACCTCGACGTTGCCATTCTGCCATTGTGCAGCCAGCGGCGTTGCCCTCAGCTCCTTGCTTCCGGATACCGGAATCGTCTTGATGATGAATCCGGTCAACAGCTTCACATATTGTGCAGCCAGTACCTTTCCAGCTTGTCCTGGGTCTTGTGGCACTCTGATAACGTACTGGAATCCAAATTTCGCCCTATCTGAGATTGAAGTATTCAGTACCAGTTTTTCAACATCTCCAGCCTTAATACGCTGGTTGATGACATCTGCAATTACTACGGTTCCGGTCTTTCTCAATCCCATGAGTACACCAGCCGTAAAGTCTGCATCGCCATCTTCGTCTTCATCAGTAGCCGCCAAATCCCATGCCCTACACCACATGATGATGTCATCGGGTAATCGGTCAATCATTCGTACCTGGCTTCGTAAGAAATACTTACCAGCGGCAGCCTTGATTTTCCAGTTACCGTTCAGCAGTCGTTCCTTATCAACCTCAGTCATCGCTAACAAGTTTGCAATGTATCCAGGGTCATTCTCCATCAGAACTTTGTTATCTTCCAGCTTACTGGCGATGAACGTCACGCTTTTCGATAACTTCTCTGCTGTCTCTGGCTTGATTCCCTGCTCTATGGCAAACTGGATACCTTCCTCCCTGGTCGAGAACCAGGAGATGACATCGTTGATATTTACCATCCACCGAATCTGCCCGGAGCGTTCCGGGATAGGGTAGCCAGTATCTTGGTCTATCCACCACGAAATAAAATCAGCAACCCAGGAATCTACGTCCGGGTTGCAAGTAGCTCTGACATACGGTTTCACGCCGCAGGTGCTTCTGTTTCGGGACAGCATATACAAAAACTGGTGCTTCGTAAAATGCGTCAACTCGTCAAAGCCGATGTATGCAATCTCAGTACCTTGCCAGGACTGCAAATCTTCTTCCCTCTCGATGTGAGCAAAGTTCAGCTTGCTTCCGCCATCAAATCTCCAGTGTAGCTTCGGAGACTTCCTTGGGTGAGCATCCGGGACTTGCCCGAACAGCTTCTGGCTGGCATCCCACAAACCACCTTCTGCGGTAATCTGGTTGTAGTTGTGTCGGAATATGACCGAGCCGAAGCCTTTGACATCCTTATGCCGTAGGGCTTCCAAGAGCAGGGCGTATGTCTTACCGCCACCAGCCGCACCACCATATATGATGATGTCTGCCGGGGATGACATGAACGCTGTCTGTGGTCCTGCCTGGGGAGCCAGCTCAAAGACATCCTTCCTATCTCTGCCATTGTTCGGCAGATTGATTGTCGGGTACGCCAGCTCAACAATATCTGTCTCGTCTTCCGGAATGACTCCGAATCGGTTCAAGTCTCCGGTCAGCTCTCCCAACAGCCGGATGGCAGATGTGTCACCTTCGACCAATGCCTTCTGCATCATACGAACAACAACTGCTGTCTGGTAGTTCATATCGTCTTTGCTTATCCCGAATGCTTCCAGATTCTTGCGGTTATTCTCACCGACTACGTCCATGGACATGAGCGCTTTCGCTGTCTCACGCATATTCTTCTTTGCCCTTCGCACTTCACCGGATTTGATACCACCGTTCCTGCCTCGCTCCTTTGCTTCTTCTTTGGTTCGTACCGGCTTTAAGTCCTTCTGTGCCACATCTGTCTCACCACCTTTCTTGAACACCAAAAAGGAACTCGTTATAGCCCCATGCAGCCATGTTCCGAGTCCCTTTGAAGGTTTATTTATCTATTCAATTTATGGGCGGTTACGCCCCATACAGACAACTCACTACTTCTTGCCCCTTCGCTATCGCTCCGGCTATGTCTGTACCTATCTGTCGATAGAACTCCGGGTGTACCATACATTCGTACGCCCGGCTCATTGTGTCTCTCTGCTCCTTCGTTACATTTATCCGGAAGTCCTTTGCTATCCGGAGAGCTTTCTTCCACTCCCCGGCTTTTACTGCTTCCCTTACAATGTCTGTCTGCTTTACCAACTTTCCATCTCTTACTACCATATCGCCATCTCCCTTATCTGCATCCACATTCAACTTCGTATGCTACATCTTCATTCTCGACTTCCACTGTGTAGTATTCTCCAGTGGTTTCATCATACATTGTTACGGTTGCCATCAGCTGCTACCTCCTTGTGATTCATCGTACTCGTAACGTAGCACCTGCGTTTCTGGTGTCAATAGGTATTTCAGAGAAAATACTGATAGTTAATACTCCGGCTCCAGCTTCCTTCCTTTCTTGAACTGCTGGAAGTCAGCCCACTCCTTATTCCCTACCTTGCCCTGGCTTCTCGCCCAGGTGTAGTAGTTCTCCCAGGAGCAATCATCAAACAGAGAGAGCTGCTTTGGTTCCAATGCAGCCTGCTCCTCGATTGTCATATCCAGGTCTGTCTTACCATTCTTCTTCCCGGTGAGCGTATGAACATCAAACACCCAATCCGGTATGCCTTCCACTCCCAGGTGGCATTTCGTGATGTCAACGTGTTCAATCTCGCTTTCATCCAGGATTCTATCCGGCAACATGAAATTGCAGGCTACATAGCAGGCATCCCGATTCTTTCTTGCCATACAGAGCAGGGTGATTGCTTTCGCCGCAAACAACGGGTCCTTATCATATCCCTTTCTGCCTTTGTTGCAGAAATCATCTGCCTGCTTCAGAGCGATAATTTCCTTCGTCATAATTCCATAGCAGTCCTCAGCAGATACAACTACCAGCCGCTTCCACATATAGGTGTGGAAATTCCCGAACAGCTCATAGGCAGCATATCCTGCCAGGTTCGGGTTACATCTTCTGATCGCCTTCTGCATCATAGATGCCATGTCATACATATTGTGACCGTTCTTAGTCACCAAATCATAAGCCATAATGTCTACCTCCATATATGATTTTTTATCGTGACCGTATCGTAGCATCTGCGGCTCCATTGTCAAATGGAATTTGACTGGTTTTACTGATTTTATCGAGGGACATTCACCATGGGCTTGTTATTCTTGTAGTTGTACTTGAAATACTTCCCCCACTTCCGCTTCATGTTCTCGATGCTGTCTATCTGATCCTGCCGGAGTTTGGAGCTGTCACCTCCAGCATTGACATCCTGGTAATCTTTGCAGATGATGTACCTCGGCTTCAGAATGATTCTGTTGTGCAGAAGTTCCTGCAATACCAGATCCAGGTCGTAATTGTACTTGCATTTTTCATCTGGGCGAGCCTTCAGCACCTTCTTGTACACCCACTTCAGAGAGCCGGACGTTCCCTTAAATGCAAATTCGCCATCGTACCCATACGGGATTCCAGTGGCATCTATGCAAGCATATCCTACATTCAAGTCCACCATGAGTTGTGCGATTCTTTCAATCTCAGCCATGATGGTGTCCTTGTCCTTATTCAGCCGGGTGGTATCATCCAGGCGGTACATCATATCTTCAATGTCATCGTCTGCTATGAAAACGATGTCCTCCGGTGCATTATCAACAATCCACCAGTATGTCTTGATGGCATTGTTGACTTCTTCATCTGGAGCCGCCCATACGCTCTCCACTCCTGCCTGGCGGTACAGTTCCGCTTCGCTCTCCCTCACAACATAGGTGCAGTGTTCCAGGAGGTCTTTGGTGAGAATCTTGTTATATCGGTGGTAGCTCTGGACGTAAATGCCGAGCGTTACTTCGCCATTGTCATTCATCCGTATGCACCTCCTTCAACAATTCAAAAAAGCTATCAATCTCATAGCCTTCATTCATACAATAGTCCAGGACTGACATATTCGGAAGGAAATCTCCCCACTGCTGTCTGTATGTGAGCGGATGGAAGTCTGAATACACCAGGTTTATCCCTGCCTGGGTGAAATGTTCCTCGTCCTGGTAATTTTTGCCTCCATACCCGGATATGTAGGTATCTCCTCCAACCCTTTGAACAATTTCTATCACCCTGGCTTCCGCCCTGGTATCCAGTTTCATGTCAGAGGAACGGTACACCTCTTTTTTCCACCCGAACTTCTCCATGAACAAATCCATGGTAGCCATATTGAGTGCTGCCAGGTTATCGTACTCCATCAGAACACAATCGCTGAAATCGGAAAAGACTTCGCTGAAATGCGGAGCCTTCTTGTAATTCATCTGTATCGTTTTCAAGTGCTTATCCTTCCATTTGAGGAAATCCTTCGGGGCAACCTCTGTCAGTTTCTGCCCGAAGATTCTGGCGGTAGGCACTTTCAGTCTGCATTCGCCTTGCGGCGTTTTGATGCGGTTCCAGTCGAATACATATCCGTTGGAATACTGAGCGTCATCCAAGTACACAAACGTATCAGACTGCCATACCTTGTAGAATATGCCAAGATACGGGATGTAGCATGGCTGATGAATTGACACAACATTCATACCCTACACCTCCAATCCGAATACTATCTGGAAGGCTTCCGCCTGCCTTACTCCAGCCTGGCTTCCTCTTACTACCGTCAGTGCATCCAGATTACTGATTGACCTTGGATGCGGTCTTTCTCTGAGGACTTTATCATACACATTGATGGAATCTATCTTTGCATCGAAGTCCTTGCTGCTAATTTCAACAAACATATTCGGTGCGAACACTCCATTGGCTGTGCTAATATTCCAGTCTGTCGAGGATGGTACTTCCATGAACATCACCCTCTTGATTGCAGGTACATCCGCAATCTGTCTCTGCGGCAGTTTCACCGCTTCCAGGCAACACTCAGCTGTGATGCCATGGTCTACATGGATGTCCGCCGGGTGATGCGTGATTACAACATCCGGCTGGCAGTCCTTGATCGCCGACTCAATGAATCTTACGATTGCATGGTGGTCTTCGTCCTTGAACCTCATACACCCAAAGTCACCAACATAGGATTTCTTCACTCCCAGAATAGCGTGACTGGATGCAATCCCTTTCTCCAGGTTGTCATCCCTTGTGGGACTCCAATGACTGAGCAGGCAGACATACACATCATCTCCATTTCTGGATGCCTTGTGCATTGTGGCTCCAGCTCCCAGAGCTTCATCGTCCGGGTGAGCTGCTACAATAAGATACCTCATTCCTGCTCCTCCTTTCCGCCATCCTGCGGCTGAGGCTGTTCGGCTGGTTTCTCTACAATCTGAGCTTTCATCTGGTCGTACCAAATTGCCCTGGCCTTAATCTTACGCTTCTTGGTGATTGCCACCTTTCTGCCTTCGATACCCAGCTTACGAATCAAATCGTTATAATCAATCTCGCTCTTGCAGACAATCATAACGTAATTGTACTTCTCATATCGTATCAGCTCCATATCCTCAATCTTCCGTTCATCCGGGCTGTCATTATTGAGGTCTACTCCGAGATCGAGCGTGAGGTCTGCCGTCCAGTCTGCCAGCAGTTCCAAATCCCATTCTCCAGCATGGACATTATCCTGGATGTTGATTGCCCGGAGTTCTGCCTCCGTATAACCAATCAATCGCTTGAAATCAATCTCTATGTCCGGGTCTCTTCTTTCCAGGATGAGTGAACGCTGATTTCCGGCGATAACATTGTCCTGTTCATCAATCAAAAAAAGACCGAAATCCCCGAACATATCAAGTGACCGTTCCAGTTCTTCGACCTTCTTTTTAGAAATCTTTCGGGGATTCCCGAAATTATGCTTCAAATCCCCGACTCTCATTTTGCCAACTTCAATTCTCTTCATTTATCACCATCTCCTTTTGTGCTATAATTCTTCCCGAAGGAGGAAATACCATGGACGATACCAACTTTGGTTCTTTACGAACCGCAAATTACTCCGGCTCCAAACAGCGGATGCTGACTGGGCTGGAACATCTTGTGGATGGCAGTTCAGTCCTGCCATTCCATATTGCCGACTACTGGCAATGGGCGTACTCTGATATGCTCCGGAATACTCAGCGTGGAGTCTTCGCAGAGTTCATCGTAAAAGCCGCCCTTGACCTTGGAGGGATTTTCACCAACAATAACATCCGCTCCAACTTTGAACCTTTCGACCTTGTGGGTCCAAATATCACTAAGAGTAGTACCCCCCCCCCGACTGGAAAATTCGAGTTTTCCGTGCAGGATTGAGGTAAAATCTGCCGCATACATACAGTCATGGAATCCGCACCCGGGGACTACGCCTCGTATCACATTCAGCATAGCTCCTGCGAAAGTTCCGGATGAAACCGGAGACTACCGACCGGATGCACCTATGCAGCGTAACTCTGATGTGTACGTCTTCACCGTGTACACAGCAAAAGAAAGAGGGCGGAATATCTTGGACATGAACTTGTGGGAGTTCTATGTGGCTAAGACATCCGCCCTGGACGAAAAGTACGGCAATCAGAAAACCGTCTCACTCACCAACCTGGTGAAAGACCTTTCTCTTACCGCTGTACCGTTCAGCGGACTCTGCCAGGCAATCCTGGATGCCTGCGAGAGTATTTCCAATGACAACAAAAAAGACTATCCAGTTCCGGACAGTCCTGCTCGTTAATTTGTCTACCATATACAGGCTTCAAGGCTGGCGTTTCTGCCAGCCTTTCATGCACTTTCGGGAAGAAAAACTACATGGCTCTGTGTTGGTGGTGACATTTTGGGTTGTTGGCTGTTTATCATATTACATCCTATGGACTGAAATGACAATGACATCATTATGACACGCACCTAAAACCTAACGCCATCAATACCAAAGAACAGAATCGCCAGTCTCTTGTAAGCGATATCTCTATCACGGAAAATGGTTCGCTCTGTGACGTGTTCTTCTTCTGCCAGTTCTGCTACCGTCTTAGGCTTTTCTATGAGGTACATTCCCTCGATCACCCGGTAACGCCTGCTTTCTTCCGGGTCTACCGAATTTTCACACTGTTTCTTATAGACTCCAAGCATGGTATCTACATGATCCAGTATCATCTTCGTCCTCATGGTCTTTTCTTTGATGCTGAGGACTTCAAACTCTGAGTTCCGGAATCCACCCTGCATAAGCTCCAGGATTTCCTTCAGAGTATCGTCCGTGGTGGTCTGACCGTCATACACTGCATTTCCGGTCATACCTTTGAATCTGCGGTAATTCATAATCAGAGTCTTGGCACTATTCAGCACCCGGCTCTGCCGCTCCTTCTCCTCCTGCTTGTGCCTATCCTCATAGGCTTTTATTGCCGTGTTCGCAGACAGCTCTGCAATCATCGACAATTCACTTTCTGTTACGAGATATTTCTTAGGTTGTGTTTTGCTTCCCACTGTGCGTACCTCCTTGACATTCGTTGATAATTCGCCTATAATTGGCGATAGGTTGTGAATGAGGCTGTACCCCAGTGGTGCGGTCTTTTTCTTTTACTTTCCGCAGGTTGCGAAGTGCGATATGTACCCGTAGCCGTCTGCTTCTTCTGCCGTAACCCAGGCCGTACAAGCCAGGACATCCCCGGACGGAAGAACAATTCTGTCCTTTCCGCCCGGTTCTCTCTTAAAATTGACGAACGTGGTGTCTACTGGCATACTCTTACCAGACTTCATCCGGACAAACATTATTCGCTTTCCGCATTTCTTGCATTGTCCGATGTTCCCTGGCATACCGTTTCTCCTTTCGACGCTTCAAGAGCTATCCTCATAACTTCCATCGCATCCTCCAGGCAAACAGTCAGCATAACTCCAGTTTCCATATCCCGGATTCCAAAGGTTCCAATCTCAACAGAAGCGGTGATGTGAGCTTCGCTCTTAGGTCTCTGCTGAAATGCGGCTTCTCCTTCCGCCGGATTCTCCAGGAAGTCAGTTCTGATGCACTCAACAACTCCCATTACTCCATCTCCAGGTCCGTCCTGGGGATTGTTTGGTCTCTTAATCTCCATCTGCTTATCCATAACTACTTCCTCCCATAAGGTTTCTTGCAGGCTCTCCGTTTACGTCTGCCAGTTGCTTCCGGATGTCCCTTCTCTCTCCACATCTTCGTAAAGAAGTAATGGAACATATCTGTGGTTCCGCATTTCTTGTAACTCTTATTGTGTGCGACTGTTCTCGCCAAACTTCTCATTGTACTCATTACTTATCCTCCTTAATCTCTTACCGGGAGCGGCACGCTAATTTCATCTCTTACGATGGTTACTCGCCCTTCCGTGATAACTGCTGTTGTATGCGGGTCAAAATACTCATTGAGATATTTCAGCATAGGAGTAGCTGCTTCCTTCAGTTCCTGGAAGATCTTCTCTCTTTCTGCTGTTGTCTACTCAACATTTCCAGGTGTAATATGAACAGCACACAGTCCGACCACTCTCCCGGGTTTCATCTGAAGCTCTTTAGTGGATGCAAACACCTCCTGGCGAATCATGCTGGTTAATTCTTCTACATCCCTGGATGCCGCATTGGGATTCGGTGCTTTACCGATTTTATCCAGCAACTCCTTCTTGCGTTCAATCCACATCTTTTCGTAAATTTCATAATCAAAACTCCTCTCCCGGCTCCTCGTATCCGTAATCATCGTCTTCATCGCTTCCGCCGAAAGGCAGGTCTTCCGGAGCAATATCTTCTTCCGGAGGATTCATTCCAGCAAAGGCATCAGACATATCCTCGGCTTCATCACCAGGTTCTTCCGGTGCTTCGATATCGCCGCCAGGAGCTTCTTCAACTACTCCTTCCTCCGATTCCTCGCCTTCTCCAACAATAGGTCCAGGTAAAACTGCAATCCGCCTCCCTTCGAGGGCTGGCTGTTCTCCTTCTTCACCACATTCTCCTTCGGGATCGTTGACGCATTGAAAGTCAGCATCAAAGATTGTCCTCTGCGTGGTGTTGGCAATCGGCTTAACAACGAACTCTTTCAGTTCATCATCCCATACCATTTCCATTCCTTCATAGTTGATGCCACCCTTGGCTTCGTCCTTAATCTGCATCATGGAGCCAACCTTGTGGGTAAATGCAGGAGACAGCACCTTTCGGGTTTCGCCTTCGATGTCCGGGTCTGTGTTCTGAATGAACTCCTGGGTGAGGGAAACATCAATCTTGATGGTGACGCTACCTTCCAGACTTTCCTTCTCGACCATGTTCTTCAGTAACTTCTGTAACACACGGTCTGCATCATGCCGCATACCTTCAAATGCACTGTCGGCAATATGCAGGTTCTGCTCAAATCCTTCCATATCACTTTTCCACCTTTCCAAATTTGATTTTATGCTCAATCATGTACTGCTTTAAGCCCATGATTTCTGCCTTTGTTCCATATACGGTGAAGGATGCCTTATACTGTTTGGTATCCTTCTCCGGCACTGCTACGGATGTATCCGGAACATCAATAGATGCCGCCGGACTTTCAGATTCTTCTGTCTTGATAACACTTTCTGCCTCGTTTGATACGTTTTCGTCCGGTTTCGTAACGCTTTCTTCCGGAATCTGTTCATTTTTTTTCGGTTCCGGTACGCTTTCAGCAGTTTCGGACGCATTTTCTGCCGCTTCAGCTTCAGCGGCTTTTCGTGCAGCTTCTTCCTGCTGACGGCTTCTTTCCTCCTCTTGCTTCTTCAGCTCCTGGAGTCTGCTGATCTCAGCCATTGCCTGTGACACATCCAGGGTTCTCACATATACATCCCTGGCAAACATTCGGTATTCAGCATCCAGGCTGTCCAGAGTGTTCAAATCAGTATTCACTCTCTCAACCTTATCCTTGATGTCCGTCTTGGCTTTGCTAAGGCTGACTGTGGCGTTCAGATACCTCTGGTCGAAAACTCTGTCAAATGTGAGAACGCCTTCCAAATCTGCGGCAATCTCCTCGAAATACTCCTTCAACGCCTGCTTCTTCTCATTCTTTACACGCTCATCGTATTCCTTAATCTGGCTGTCAATCATAGCGATAGGCTTATCAATGAGCGCTACAACCTCTGCTACTTCCGTCTCAAACTTTGTGTACGGCTCCATGACTGCCTTCTTCACCTGGATGCGGCGGTCGGAGATTGCCTTCTTCATAGCGTTAAGTGTTGCTCTGTCAGATTTTGCAATCTTAATCTGCTCGTCAGTATAGGTCACGCCTTCATACTGCTCTGTCATGGAAGCCACCAACTCCATAAACTGCTCTTTGTTCCATTCGATATGTTTAAGGAACTCTCCTTCGTTCGGATTCTTAATCACCAAACTTAATTCATCTGCCATGTTCTCTTCCTCCTAATTCGTCACCATAATTGCTAAAGCTATCACGCTTGCCGCAAATCCTATCGTGAGATTCTTTGCTCTGCTCTTGTCTTTCTCGCAAATCATCCCCAGCCCGGTGATTGCCACCAGGACTGCAACCAGCACCTTCATCGTTCCTCGCCTCCTATCTGCCGGATGATTACCTCTACCCTCGGCTCCTCAGAGAAGAACTTCCGAACCTGGCAATCTACAATCTGCGTATCATCCTTGTATGCCACCTGGTTGAGGGCATCTGCTACCATCTTCACCACATTGTCCATATCCGGCTTCTTGGTCGGGCGGATGATGTTTGCCAGCTTCTGTGCCTTCAGCTTCTTGCTTCCGCTTTTCGGGATGCTGTAATACGTCAGGATTCTCAAATCCAGCATGGCATCATCTGGAAACCGGAACCCTTCGCACTGAACCATATACTCTGTATGTACCAGCGTTTCATAGTTCACGGTCTGCTTCGGTGTGAAGACTCTGCCAGTCTGAGTGCTGAACCTGGGTCTTCCCTTGCCTTTCGGCTCTCCCAGGACAACAAATCTAACTTCATTTTTCATATTGCCTCCTACTTGGCGGTGTCTGCATTGTCACCGTCCTCTACCACTTTGAGGAAGTAGTCAAGCGTCTTCCCGGTAGGAGTACGCTGCCGCTTCCCCTGGCTGACTGTATATCCGTTGTCAATCAAAATCTGAGCAACTTTCAATCGGTCATCCTTGTTGTAAATCTTCAGTTCCATTGGTTCTGCCATATCAACCCTCCAATATCTTTTTCATGCTCGCATACCTTTCGGCAGCTCCTCGTTTTCTCCAGGACAGCCCTTCAAATTTCACCGGGTAGCACATCTCGAATATTCTGTCATAGATGCGGTTGTACCGAATGTCGGTACACTCCTTCATCTGTTGCATCGTCAAGTTCGTTGTAAAGATAACTGGCTTCCCGGTTCGGTATCTACTGTCGATGATGTCATACACCTTTTCCAGTGTGTAATCACTACCACGCTCTGCTCCAAGGTCATCTATGATAAGCAACTTCGCCCGATTCAAGCGATTCATGTAGCTTCCATTGTCCGTATCGAACCCCTGCATATCTTGCAACAGCTTCACAAACGATGTCATAATCACCGGGTTCATCCGCTCCATCAGTTCGTTTGCTATGGCTGCGGCAGTGTAGCTTTTTCCGGTTCCGACATCTCCCCAGAACAACATTCCTTGGCTCTGCTCGTACATCTCGTCAAAATTCTCAACGTACTTTTGGGCGATGCCGAATACCCTCTGATTCTCCGGCTTTACTTCGTATGTTCGGAAGCAGACTTCTCTGGACTTGGCATCGAGGAGGCTCAACTGCTTCAGACTGTCAATCTGTCTCCGCTCCTCCTCGTACCGCATCCTCTGCTCCTGGGCTTTCTTTTCTTCCCTTTGACACCTGCAAACGCAATGGACCTTCATTTTCCTAGTGCCGCCCTTTCCATCCATAAGCGGCATATCCAGGATTCTCTCTACACGTTCTCCGCAGGCCGTGCAGTACAGAAGACCATCTTCACCAACAACTTCTTTTGCCTCCATCTTTTACCTCCAATCTGCGTATGGATCATCGTCATTCCCGGATGATGCCTGCGGTACTGGTTCTTCCTTGCTCGGAAGATAATCGACGAACGGCGTACTGTCCGAGAAAAACGTCTTTGCGTGTTTGATATACTGCTGTTCAGTCCTCTCCCTGGCTACCTTGCTGGCATAATTCTTTACCGCCTCCATGAGTTCTACCGGACTCCATCCATCATTCAGTCTTGCTTTATACTTCTTGTAAGCATCGCCTTTTCCGACTTTTCTCGGATAAATCTTCCACATTTCTTCAAAATCGTTGGAATAGGCGGCGGCTGGTTGCTGTTTTGGTGCTTCATCATTGGGAATATTAAGTTTCGGTTTCGGTAAAACCTCCTCCATATCTTCCCTGGCAGCCGCAGGGGGCGTTACAACGGCGGATTCTGACTGATTCTTCATCATGCGCTTCAAACTTCGTTCTTTGCGTTTTCTGGCAGCATCCTTCTCTCTCACTTCGATTGCCTTGTACCACTGCTCCTGCCATTCTTCCCAATCGTGAATATACAGCCCGTTTTCCATGTCAACCCATCCGGTAACAACGAGTGCGTCCACTACATCATCTGCACTGTACCTTCTGTCGATTCCCATATTGAGAACTTCTGCCACATCATCCTTATCTGCCCCGACTATGCAACCATCCTTTCCGGCATTGTTGATAGCCCACAGCCACAGTCGTATCAGAATACCAAGGGCTTCGTTCTGCGAACAGCCAATTTCTTTTGCCAAGTTCCTCAGCTTCCCTCCGATTACCTGCTCATGTACGCTTATCCATGCCATCTTTATCACCACCATTCCTTCTGAAATTGCGTACATCAAATGTCAGCCAGTAGATTCGTAATCGAGATATATCCTTTCAGCACCCGGTTATGTCTGCAACAATCACACAGCTCGCATCTGTCCGGTGTGTCATCTCCATTCTTCACTATGAGGATTCTCGGCATATTTGCCTGCACCATGCGCATTGCTTCATCCAGGTAATGCTGCTCCACCTTTATCACTCGGATATCCGGCTCTGGTTTCTCTTTCGTGGCTCCTGCTATGAAGAACGGCAGCTTCTTTCCGGTATTCTGTCTGACAATCTCTTGGTAAACCGCACCCTGGATGTCATAGCCCCAGTATCGGACAAAATCCAAATACCCTGTGTCTCTCACCCACTTCGGCTTGACAAGAGATTCTACTATCTTCAAATCCACTATTGCTGAGCCAGGCAGGTAGCTATCCATCTTGATTTTCCATTTGCACCCGAACAGTTCCCCAGTCATAATCACCTGCTTCTGTCCGGACATACATCGCATGAAATATTCGTCTCTCTCGATACGTTTGATGATTTCTTCTGCCTGCACATACGGGGATTTCAGTTCTCCGTCCTGGCGGAAAATATCCGGGTTCTCCTTCTTGAAATGCTCCAGCGAACCTTCAAAGTAGGAATCAACGTAACTTCCAACAAGCAACGCCGTTGTCTTTTCATCTTCCCATCTGCCAGCCAGCTTTTCCATTCCATAGAACTCGCACCGCATCTTCCCGTATGTTCCTGCAAAGTCCTTGTACTGCGAAACCGACATATACTCCCGGTTCGCTTCCTGGCTATAATAATTCTCAGCCGTCAACACCATCTGTCACCACCACCTACTCTGTAATATCAATTTCTTCCGGCTCCTCAGCAGGGCTTTCAACAGCAAACGGGTCTTCCTCTGTATCCTGGTCCGGCTGGTTATCCAGATACGCTCCATTCCCTTCCTCGTCATACACCTTCTGATCGTCCTGGATAGCTCTCTGCATATCAACCGACAAAATGCCCCATTTACTGAGGAGCAACTTGATCACCGTCTTTAATGCCATAGCCTCAAAGTCTGTGGTCCATTTACTTGAACTCTTTTTCTTCTCGATGTCATATCTGTACGCCTGCGAATACTTTCTCGCATGATTGTCAACATCCGCTGTTGTCATATACAGCTCCTGGCTGAATCCAGTCTTCAGTTTGAACCAGGCGTAATATCCGACAATCTTATCCTGCTCCCCTGCGTTTCTCTGGGTGCAATTCGAGAAGTCTGAAACAAACTCAATCTCCCCGGTGATCGGATTGTAGGAAACCAGTTCATCCTCATACACAACTGCGTAATTCATCTTTTCGTAATACCCGGAACGAATCGCCAGCTGGATGAAGCCTTTGTACATCATCTGAAACTGTGCCATCTTAATTTTCTGCCACTGCCCGTTTGCATCCTTGAACGACTTATCGTACGGAACCAATGCAGCAAATCCAAGGTTGCTGTCAATCGGCAAGTCGAACGAAGCAGCTACGAACGCCGCTCCCATAATGGAGTTTGGCTCACACTGCTTCAGTGCAGGTGTGGCACTTACCACATTTACGATTGATGCCATAAACTGAGGTGCTTTTCTTCCCAGCACATCCTGGAATCTCTGCTTTACATTTTCTTTGGCAAGGATGCCTTTGACTTCTTTTACGACATTCACCTTGCCTGGCTGCTGAACAGCCACCTGCGTGTTTTCATTTGCCATGATTATTCCTCCTTCTGTGCTGTCTGGAGCTTTTCTCCAAACATTTCTAATATTTCATCTGATGTCATGTCATCAAGACATTCCTCGCAGATATATCCTTCGGGACCGTCAAAGAACTTGTCCCCGTCAAAAATCCCATATCCGCATTTATTGCAGGTATAAACTGGCTCTGGCTCCGGTGCGTTCGGGCATCGAGGGTGGCACGGGTTACTCATACACACGCTGCACATACGCCTTCCTCCTTTAACTTCCTCAGTATCGTTGTTGCGTTTACGCTCTGTCGATACAGATAATTCTTCACTTCGTCCTCATACAGAAGCGGCAGATACTCCTCCGGATTCGATACCTTTGCGACTTCCATCTTGCGTTTGCAGTACCACAGAATGTACTCAGCTTCTTCGTCTGCGATATGAACGCCTTTGCTCCGCCATTCTGCGATTATGTTCTTCAATTCTTCTGTCATCGGCATCTTCCTCCTTAAACAACTCAATCAATCCAGGTAGATTTCTTCTGAACTCCCTGGTGAAATGAACCAGTCCCAAAACTACTGGAAGCACAAGCCATTCGCTGCCAAATGCCACATATCCTCTCTCGATATAGGCGAACTCAACCGCTTTCCTGGTGAGCACGATACCGATTACTAACCATATCCAGTTCCGGATGATGAACTTCTCCATCTTCTTCACCGCCTATTCCTCCTTTTCCTTGTAGAAATAATGATTGCCATGCTTGAAAAGGTACTCCAGGTTGTCCTGGTGCCATGTAGACTTGCCTTCGCTCTCGAAGTACAAGGCTCCCTGGCTTTCATCCCATCCTTCCGTTACAAGCTGCAATGCTTTGTAGCAATCTTCGTCCGGCTCAACCTTCCACCAGCGTCCGCCTTCCTGGGTTACACTAAACTGATGTGTCCCATTTCGTTCTTGGAGGATGACTTCCTCTATCGAATCCGGGAATCCATTGCTCCAAACCCGGTTCAGAACCGCCATGATGACAAGTGCCTTACCTTCGGTATCCTCTCCCTCGGCTTCCGCCATGGCGATTTTCGCCAGCAGATAAGATTCCTCTGCGTCCCAGTCTCTCGAAGCAACCAGTGACTGTTTCTGCGTTTCTTTCGGTTCCTCCTCATTCAATTCAATCATCGGTGCTTCCGAAACCGCTGTGGCTATTGTTGCTTCCGGTGGAGCTTTCATCCCTCCGGCATTGCTCCTTAATTCCGTCAGCCCGGTTGCCAGGTAAACCATGGCTCCGCATACAGCAAGCATCTTCGCATTACGCAATAGCCATCGTTTTCTTCGTCTGTTCATCTGCCGCAACACTCCTTTCCGCCAGCGGCATTGTGAAAATTCCAAGGTTGATTCCAGTCATCTTAGACACCGCCGCATTGAACTCCTTTTCGTTACTTATTCCATATTCGCTTTTCAAAATCTCCTTCATCTTGGCAGCATCCATAACCTTCACCTATCCTTTTAATGCCTTTTCACCAACCAGCTTCATCTCGCTGATTACAACTGCCATTTCATCCAGCTTCTGAAGTATGCTTTCCAGTTCCGGTTTCTCGTCATCGCTGATAACCCCATCAGAAGCGATGTTTACCAGGCTGTTCTTCATAACCTTCAGCTTGTCGGGGTCGAACTCCTGGATCATGCGAAGTGCTATGCCCTCGATACCATTGACCTTTGTTGCCAGTGGCATCATCTTCCCGATAGGACATTCATACTTGCAGTACCCGTATTTCAACTCCGGAGCGTTGTATAAATCTGCCATCAAAACCACTTTATCTACCGGAACAAACTTCGTATTTCCCAGCTCATAATCAGCCAGAGTGGATACCGATATTCCGAGCAGTTCTGATGCTCCTTCCCTGCTAAATAGCTTGTCGTTGTATTTTGCAGCCTCTTTCCTCGCACGAAAGTAAACATTTTCATTCTCTTTCATGGAGCCTTTACCCATGTTCGTCACCAACCTTCCATGATAGAATCTAATTACAATTTAACGAGCAGGCAGTTTCCGGGATGTTGAGCACATCACTGATTGCTTTCACCGCCGGTTCTGCGTAAATCCGTCCATTTACCACGGCGGAAGTGTACTCCCTGGACAGCCCTACTTTTTCAGCCAACTCTTTCACGGTCATGTCCAGGTCGATCATCGCTTTCTTTGCCTGCTTACACCATGGCGACAACACTTTTCCCATTCTGACTTTCCTCCTTCCAGTACGGATTTGTAATTTACATTTCCGCAATTCTTTGGTAGAATGGAAATGTAATATGCCTTTCGTATGGCTTTTCCCTTATCTTTTGCCTTACGTTAGGTTGTAGTGATTTGTAATTTACATGAACATCGTAACTGGAATTTTCGAGTTTGTCAATAATGAATTTGGAATATTCCAATTATTTTCGGAGGTGATTTTTTGTCAGATTTACTCAAACGAGTTTACGACCTCATGGAAAAGGCAGAAATCAAGCCTACACAACTATCAAAAGAGTTGGGAATGTCAACTTCTACCTTCTCTGACTGGGCTAAAGGCAAAGGCAGTCCTTCCCTAAAGGCAGTCATGCAGTTTGCAGAATACTTCGATGTCTCATTGGACTACCTGGTGTATGGCAAGGACCATGCAACGCCTCCTACCTCCGCACTGGAATTTTCCAATTCTGAGGACGAGGAGCTACTGAAGAAGTTCCACCTTCTTCCGCCGGAGTTGCGTCAGAAAGCAGTTGGCTATATCGAGGGCATGGTTTCAGCTATGCCGAAGCCAACTTCTGAGGGAGAACGAAGATTATTAGGTTAACAGACTATCTACGGAGGACTGACTAATGACTTACATCGGTAACGAACAATTCTCAGTAGGCAACAACTCTATCAACCTCACCGTAAACGATTTTTGGCGGTGGTCTTATTCTGATCTAAACGATGGCATCTGCCGCTCTGCTTTGGCGGAGTTCATCGTTGCTGCATCCCTGGAAGTTCCGGACATCAACCATGGGCTTTCAAGAACACTTCAGAGACCTTATGACCTCATATCGAAAGACGGATACAGAATCGAGGTAAAGGCGGCTGCCTATGCTGAATCATCGGACGAAGAACATCCGGACTGCATTTCATTCGGGATTGCTCCGGCGATAATGCCGGGAGGGACTGGACTTAAAGAATCGGACGCATCATTCCATCGTGACTCCGATGTATTTGTGTTCTGCGTCTTTAAAGCTATTTCAAAGGACGAAACTCCTTTGGACCTGGACTTGTGGGACTTCTACATTCTCCCCACAAAGGTACTGAATGAAAAAATGCCTATTCAGAAAACCATCACACTTCCTGGCCTCATGCGGCTGGAGCCGATGTGGTGCGACTACTATGGAATGGGCGGTGCAATACAGAAAATTATGACCGCCTGAGAAATCGGGCGGTTTTCTATTGGAGGAAAACTATGGCATACAACAAGCTTTCGCTCCCGGGGCATATCCGGGTAGCAATCTACGTCCGGGTGTCTACCCTGCATCAGATTGACCGTGACTCTCTGCCGATGCAGAAGCAAGACTTACTGGCATACGCCAAAATCATGCTCGGCACTGACGATTGCGTAATCTTCGAGGATGCAGGGTACTCTGGGAAGAACACTGACAGACCAAAATTCCAGGAGATGATGTCTCAGATTCGTGCCGGGAGATTCACTCACCTCCTGGTATGGAAGATTGACCGTATATCCAGGAACCTTCTGGACTTTGCGACCATGTATAACGAGCTGAAGGACCTGGGCGTGGTCTTCGTCAGCAAAAACGAACAATTCGATACAAGTACGGCTATGGGCGAAGCCATGCTCAAAATCATCCTGGTCTTTGCTGAACTGGAACGTAACATGACATCGGAACGTGTCACAGCCACAATGATTTCCAGGGCGAACAACGGGCTTTGGAACGGCGGCAGGGTTCCTTTTGGCTATGACTGGGATTCCGAACAACAGATATTCTCCATAAACTCAGAGGAGTGCAATATCGTCCACATGATCCATGACCTCTACGAAGACGAGCGTTCTCTTGTCCGGGAAGCCCGGATTCTCAATGCAAAGGGATACCGCACCAGGCATGGCAACGAATGGAGTCCGGTTTCTCTGCATATCATCCTCCGCAATGTTTGGTACTGCGGCGATTATCGCTACAACGTTCTGAAGGAAGGCAATAGGCAAAAGGTCAAGGACGAGTCCGAATGGATAACTGTCGAAAATCATCATCCGGCAATCATAAGCCGAGAGCAGAAGCAACGCATCATGTCTATTCTGGACTCTAACTCCCGGATAAACAAAAAGAAGAACAACTACAAATCTGGGAAGTACACTCACATCTTCTCCGGACTCATATTCTGCGGTAGCTGTGGAAGCCCGATGGGTGCTGCCCCTGCTTCTCTCCGTGCAGATGGCTGGCGATACTCGAAATACAGCTGTCCTGCCAGGAGGAAAAGCTCAACCTCTTGTGTCGGCAAATCCACCTCTGATCCAATCGTTGGCGAGTTCGTATTCAACTACATACTCAATATGCTGAACGTCCAGCGTGACTTCCAGGAAATCGCTTCTGCTGACGAGATGCAAGGAAGGCTTCTGACCGGAAACACTTTCAATTACATCGACCGCATCCAGGAGGACGGGTTGCTTGATTTATACGATGTTCTGGCTAAGGGGAAGGTCCAGGGAGCGGTTTACGGCAAGGGTGCGAACATTCAACCAAAGCAGGAAAACGGCTCCGAAATCGCCTCTCTGCGTGTAGAGAAGCAAAAGACAGAACGTGCATTAGATAGGCTCCGCAGTCTGTATCTATATTCCGAAGATGCCATGTCCGAGAAGGAATACATCCTGGAACGAACCAAGCTCACTGACAAGCTGGAGGAACTGAATGAGGAAATCGGCATCATGCAATCGGACGAGTGGCAGCAATCTGTTTCTGACGAGATGTTCATTGCCAGGGCGAGCGAGTTCATCATCGCCCAAAAGCTGACGGACCGAAACTACATCAATTACAAGCGGCTGGCCCAATCTGTTGATGCGGAGGTTCTGCGTTCTTTCGTAACCAGCATCATTGACAGCATCTTCATCCAGGATGGCAAGGTGCAGCGTATCACATTCAAAAACGGACTGTCACACGCTTTCATTTTCAAATCGTAATGTATGCTCCCGACACAAATGTCGGGGACAAAAAATTACCCGGCAGGTAATCTTTTTTCGCCTACCGGGTATCTCTATGTATTCTTATACTGCCAAGTTCTCTCTGATTTTTCTAATCTCAATGTCTTCCTTGAATCTGCTGTCATCGCTGTTCATCAGAAGCACGAATCTGATTACCGTATCGTTCTGAGCGGCACCTTCGATTTCTTTGATCCTTGCGGTTCCGTCTACTACACTACCGATTGTCTTCTCCGCCAGGGCGATGATTGCCTTCCTGGTTGCTCCGCAAAGTCTCTCAGTTTTGGTTCTCGGCTTTGCTGTTCTCTTTGGAGCTTCCTTCTTCTCCTCTACTGCCATCTCATAACTTTCAGAGGATACCAGCTTGTAATATGGTCCGTACTGGTTCTTCATCTCTTTCATCTGAACCTTCATGCAGTTTCTGCCGCCGATGCAAACATCAACTACTACTTCCTTACATTCCTGGGATACTGCCAGGATTTTTACTACCTTAACCTCTAACTTCTTTTCGATTGTCTCTACCATTTTCTTTTCATTCATATCGCTACCTCCTTGTGGAATTTGTTTTCGTTGTTTTATCGTGAGCGTAGCGTAACACTTACATTTCGGGTGTCAAGTATTTTACTGAATATTTTTTCGCAGAAAACAAAAAGTTCCGGAAGTCCCTAAAGACCTCCGAAACTCGTTCACTTCACAAATGTAACATTCCGTGTCAAATTATAAGCATGGCATCCCCGAAGCTGAAAAACCGGTACTTCTCCTGCACCGCTGTCTCATATGCTGCCAGAACATGCTCCCTTCCGGCAAGGGCGGAAACCAACATCACAAGCGTCGACTCCGGCAGATGGAAGTTCGTGATCAGTGCATCGATAACTTTGAACTGATATCCCGGATAAATAAAGATTTCTGTCCATCCACTCTTCTCTGTCAGATAGCCGTTCTCATCGGCTGCGGACTCAAGTGTTCTTGTGCTTGTTGTCCCGACTGCGATTACGCGGTGTCCCTCCTGTTTTGCTTTATTGATCTTATCTGCCTCGGACTGCTCAATTCTGTAGAATTCCGAATGCATGTGATGCTTCAACACGTCAGTCTCCTTAACTGGGCGGAAGGTTCCAAGCCCTACATGCAGTGTCACCTCAGCGATCTCAACTCCCATATCGCGTACCTGCTGCAACAGTTCCGGGGTAAAGTGAAGCCCTGCAGTCGGCGCCGCAGCAGAACCGTCATATTTTGCATAGACCGTCTGATAACGGTTCTTGTCCTGAAGCTGGTGGGTGATATACGGAGGAAGCGGCATCTGTCCAAGCCGATCTAAGATCTCCTCAAAAATTCCCTCATAGTGGAACTGGATCAGGCGGTTGCCCTCTTCCACAATATCAACAACCTCACCGGTCAGAATACCATCGCCAAAGATAATTTTTGTGCCAATCTTGCATTTCTTTCCCGGTTTTACAAGAGTTTCCCAGATATCGTTCTCTCTTCTTTTCAGAAGAAGAATCTCAATCTTCGCCTCCGTCCCCTCCTTCACACCATAAAGGCGGGCAGGAATTACCTTCGTATTGTTAATGACCAGACAGTCACCCGGTCTCAAATATTCGATAATATCTTTAAAATGTCTGTGTTCTACCTCTCCGGTGACTTTGTCTAACACCATAAGTCTGGAGCTGGAACGGTCTTCCAACGGATCCTGCGCGATCAGTTCCTGCGGAAGATCATAATAAAAATCTTTTACATCCATTTTTCAAATCTCCTTATAAAAAACAACACAAAGAGCCGTTGACTGCGGCTCTTTGCTGTATCATATCTATCCAGATTACGCACGGAGTGTGATATTTAACTTCTTTTCAAGGTTCTTTAATACCTTCTTTACAAAGCCCTCTACCATCTCATTCGTGAATTCCTCGTCCTTCGGAGTGAAGACAACGGAGAATGCCATACTCTTCTTATCCGGTCCTAACTGGATTCCTTCATAGACATCGAATAACTTCACATCTGTGATATAATTGCATGCCTCCCGGATACCGTCTTCAATCTCTCCACAGGTAATATTCTTGTCAACAACAAATGCAAAGTCTCGCTTCTCCTCTGCAAATTTTGGAAGCGGAGTGAAGATCTGCTCCTTACCATACCACTTGCGTAAGCCTGCAAGATCAATCTCCATTACATAAGCCGGTACTCTCATATCCAGCTCATCCTGGATCTCATAAGATACTTTTCCAAGATAACCAACGATCTCTCCCTCGCAGTAAATCTCAGCGGTCTGGTACGGATGCAGGAATGGCTTTGTGGCAGCTTTGTAAGCGAAGGAAATATTCAGTGCATCTGCAACAGTCTCTGCTAATCCCTTTAAAGTGAAGAAGTTCTCTTTCTCACCGAAAATACCAACGCAGAGCGTCTCTCTCTCATCCGGATATTCAGTCAGTGGAAGATCCTTCGGGATGAAAATATTTCCAAGCTCGAAGATGCGTCCTTCCAGGATCGCTTTCTTCTGGTTCCTTGCGATCGCATGCAGCATCTGTGGAGCAAGAGTTGTTCTCATCAGGGAGAGATCCACATTGATCGGATTGATCAGGCTGATTGCCTTTCTTCTCATGGAATCCTCCGGTAATCTTAACAGGTCAAGGTCTGACGGGGAGAAGAAGGAATAGTGGATGCCTTCGTAGGCTCCGGCTGCACAGAGTGCCTGCTTGATCTTTAATTCTGTTTTCTGTTTTAAACTCAATCCACCGAGTGTCACCTCTGCTGTCGGCATGAAGGTCGGGATGACATGCTCATAACCGTACATACGGATAACTTCCTCTGCCACATCCGGGTAAGAATCCATATCCTCACGATATGCCGGAATCTGGAGGGTAAGCTCATCGCCGTCGATAACCGGTGCAAAGTTAAGGGCTGTCAGGATACGGATGATCTCTTCATCCGGAACCGTAATACCAAGCACACCGTTTAATCTCTTCACGCTCACCTTCATCTCCTTCGGCTCTACAGAGTTGCCGGTGGAAACTTCAATGTGTGTGGAAGATACTTTACCACAGCCAAGTTCATCTACCAGATGAAGGGCACGCTTCATTGCCATAACCGTTGTATATTCGTAAACACCCTTTGCATACATGGCGCTGGAATCAGAAGCCTGTCCTAACGCTCTTGAGCTCTTACGGATGTTGTCTCTTGCAAACTTGGCAGATTCAAACATAACTTCTTTGGTCGTATCTACGATCTCGGAATTCAGTCCACCCATAATACCTGCTAATGCAACCGGCTTCACACCGTCACAGATGACAAGATTGGATGGGTTTAATGCAAATTCTTTCTCGTCTAAAGTAACGATCTTCTCACCCTCAGCGGCACGTCTTACCTGAATCTGGTCACCTTCGAGATAAGAGTAATCAAATGCGTGCATCGGCTGTCCAAGTTCTTTTAACACATAGTTGGTAATATCGACGATATTGGAAATAGAACCGATTCCAACCAGCGCAAGCCTGCGGCGCATCCATGCCGGAGATTCTGCGATCTGCACATCATGTACATAGTGTGCAATATAACGCGGGCAGAGATCCTGTGCGGATACGGTTACCTTAAAATCTTTTGTCACTTCCGTCTCTGTATAAGTAAGAGCCGGCTCCTTGCATTCTTTTCCAAGAACAGCAGCCACTTCCCTTGCGATTCCGTAAATACTCTGGCAGTCCGGACGGTTTGCAGTAATCGCAATGTCAAAGATCCAGTCGTCTAATCCGACGATCGGCTTCACATCTGCTCCGGCCTCTGCATCTTCCGGCAGAACAAGAAGTCCGTTATAACCGGCACCTGGATATAAGTCTTCGTTTAATCCAAGCTCTGTTCCGGAACATAACATACCAAAAGATTCATAGCCACGGAGCTTGCCTTTTTTAATCGTCATGACACCTTCAATCGTCACATGGTCTTTCGCTGTTGCATAGACGGTAGCGCCTACTAAAGCGAGCGGATACTTGCCACCGGCATGTACATTGTCTGCCCCACAGCAGATCTGGAACGTTCCGTGCTCCCCTGCATTGACCTGACACAGGCTTAAGTGTGTCTCAGGGATCGGCTCACAGGACTCTACAAGACCGACGACAACATTACGGATGTCCTTGCCGACTTCATTTAATTCCTCTACTTCAAATCCGCAGGAAAACAGCTTCTCTTCAAGTTCCTTTGGAGTTACATCGATATCTACATATTCTTTTAACCAGCTTAATGGTGCTAACATGTTAAATCTCCTTTTCGTTCTCTATTCTTCTATCCTTAGTCATCGATCTGCTTTAATACACGTAAATCGGATTCGAACAGCAGCTTGATGTTGTTGATGCCGTACTTGAGCATGGCGATACGTTCAATACCGATACCGAAAGCAAATCCGCTGTATTCCTCTGTGTCGACACCGCAGCCCTCAAGAACTTTGTTGTTGACAACACCGGCACCGAGTACTTCGATCCATCCGGTACCTTTACACAGTTTGCATCCGCATCCGCCACACTGGAAGCAGCTGACATCTACTTCTACAGAAGGCTCTGTGAACGGGAAGTAGGAAGGACGGAGACGTGTTGTGGTCTCTTTTCCAAAAATCTTCTTTACAAGTTCGTCTAACATACCCTTTAAGTCACAGAGTGTGATGCCTTTGTCTACTACGAGACCTTCCATCTGTGTGAACATTGGGGAATGAGTCGCATCATCATCGGAACGGAATACTTTACCCGGGGAGATGACTTTGATTGGAGGCTTCTTTGCTTCCATTACATGGATCTGTCCTGCGGATGTCTGGGTACGGAGCAAAAATTCCGGTGACAGATAGAACGTATCCTGCATATCCCTTGCCGGGTGATCCTGCGGGGTATTTAATGCTGTGAAGTTGTAGTAATCTGTCTCAATCTCGGTTCCCTCATAGACTTCAAAGCCCATGGATGCGAAAATATCAATCAGCTGGTTTCTGACCTGTGTGACCGGATGCAGATTGCCTTTTTCATGTTTCTCTGCCGGCATGGTAACATCGATCTTCTCTGCTTCATACTTTCTCTGAAGTGCTTCTGCCTCTAACTTCTTCATCTTCTCTTCGAGTCTGTTCTCAATGGCGGAACGGGTGTCATTCACCCACTGGCCAACCTTCGGGCGATCCTCCGGGGCAACATCTTTCATCCCCTTTAAGACTGCGGTAAGTTCTCCCTTCTTGCCAAGAATTGAGGAACGGACTTCGTTTAACTTCTCTAATCCGTCGGAATTCTCGATCTCTGCAATTGCTTTTTCTCTGATCTGCTGCAATTTGTCTTTCATTTTCATTTCTCCTTATCCTGTTTCAAGTGTTGTGACGGCATCAAAAAAGGAACCATTCCTCCCATCACTAGGGACGAATGATTCCGTGGTACCACCCTGATTCCTTCTATCCTTACAGATCCTGTAAACAGAACTCCCTGTCGGATAAAAAGCACTTTCTTCGCACGTAACGTGTGCCACGTCATCTGCTACTGCCGTTCACAGATGCGGCTCCTGTGGGAACTTCGATTCCTATCTTACCTTAAGCAGGCTCTCAGCCGGTGACCCGCTCTCTCTTTAAAAAGTATAGTGCTCTACTTAACACATTCACTGCCTTTGCTCAAATTCATATGTCATTCTATCACAGGATTTTCAAAAACTCAACCCCTTTTTTTGCGGGATCTGTCCCGCTTTAGCCATTTCCGGAAGTTTTCATTGAAAATCACATTCACTTCCGCGCTCATCATCATGATATACATGCAAAAATAAAGCCACAGCATAATCAGCGCGATCGTGGTCAGGCTTCCGTACATGGAAAACCCGTTAAAATAGTCCACATAAATCGATAGTGCAAACGAAAACACATACCATGCAACCGCGCAGATTGCTGCCCCCGGCATCTGGCTCTTAAATGTCAGCTTCTTATTCGGCAGTGCCGTGAAGATAACATCAAAAAAAACAAACAGCATGCCAAGCAAAATAAAGCCCCTGAAATAAACGATAAGATCCGCAATCCACCTTAAAATCGGGAAATAGTCTGATGCAAGGCTGTGGATCATATTTCCAAATACCATAACAACAAGTGTGAATACGACCGCGAACAGAAAAACAACCGTATAAACAATTGCCCAGAGCCGCAAAATCAGCCAGTTACGCTGCTCCTCAATATCATTGACAGAATTCAGCCCGTCCGTCATATACTGGATGCCCTTCGCGGCTGACCAGATCGCCACGATCGCCGTAATGGAGATAATACCGACAGACCGGTTGTATACCTCATCTGTGATAGAAACCAGGAAGGTCGAGATATAATCCGGCAGTGCATGCTGATAAATTTTTAACAGCGTTCCCTCTGTGATCGGTGTATACCGCAACAGGGAAGAAAACACCATCAGGAACGGAATCAGCGATAAAATAATAAAAAATGCCGACTGTGCCGAGTAGGCATTGATTTTGTCCCGTTTGCATTTGTCCAGAAATGATTTTCCATTTCCGATAATTTTCCAGATCAAGCCGCCCCCTCCTTTCCTAATCCTAATCTATCCTTTATCTGATCCTTGTCAGTTCTGTATTCTGATAAAAAAATGTTAAAATATCCTGATAGCCAAATCCGCTCTTCGCCATCCCGTTCGCGCCGTTCTGGCTCATGCCGATCCCATGTCCGAATCCACCGCCCGTAATCTTGTAAATGCCATCCATCTGACTGTCGATGACGCACGCTGCACTTGGAAGCATGGAAAGCGTATCTGCCTTGCCGCCATCCTTATACTCGATCTGTGTGACAGCGGTTCCAAAAAGAAGGCGGATATTATATTCGGTCAGAACCTTCACCTTTCCATTGTCACATGTCAGCGTGACAGACGTCAGATAACCGCTTCTATTGCGGGTCATCTCCCCAAAACCAGTCAGATTCTGGATGTCAAAAGGATCTGTCTCTTTCCCGTCAGATTCATAATATAACACGTTCTTTGGAGAAATGGAATGCCTGTTTTTCAAAATGTCTGAAATCCGGGACAGGACAGGACAAAAATCTGCTTCTGCGGTCCAACGGTAATAACGGATCTCACTGTCATAACCAGCTGGGTCCTGCGTGAGATAGTCCCGGAATGTCTGCTCCTTCGACAGGTCGAAATCGGATGGATCTATATTCAGGCAGACTCTCTGCAAATAAGGATACTGACCGAAATCTGTAACATTCCATGCATCCGGTGTATTGGTAAATCCAACAGATGTGGAAAAATAATAGGCTTCCACCGGCTCTCCCTGACAGGTCAGAATCTCAGATGCCGTCTCCGCCACTGCTTCTTTTACATTGTCCTGTGGCACCGTCTTATTGTACACCTGATATGCAGTACTGTCATCCACATGTGCACCGTACTCAGCAAGATCACCGCGCAGCATCTGGATATACGCATAGCTTCTCGCACATACTGCCTGTGCCTTCAATGCTTCCTTCTCAAAGGAGGATGGCATCTCACTTGATACAACGGAACACAGGTAGGTTTCTAATGGCACGACATTTACCAGCGTGTACCCGGAAGCGGTATGCCGAAGCTCAAGGCTGCCGGAATAACCGTTAGAGCACAGATTTCCATCACCGTCGCTCAGATAGAATCGTCCGCTTTGATCTGTCATCTGGAAAAAAAGTGTGTCTGCCGGATCTGCCTGTTGGAATGTGGATGCCTGTAGGATTTCTCCTGCATGGTAAGTGGTAACGGTGTCCCCTGTCCGGATCTCCCCGTCCACATCAGATTTGATCCAGATATCACTGCGGCAGCGGCCGCCATCCTCCGCAAGTAAAAGTACCCGGATCGTCTGTAATTGTGCAGGAGCTGTGATCAGGATGGCGCAGATGTATCCGTCCCCTGCCACATAGCAGACCTCCATATTACCAAGCACAACGTCGGAGATGGATCGTTCTACTGCCGTCCCGTCCGCCTGAACCTCATAAACCGGAAGTCTCTTGGTATGGGAAAGCCTTCCATATCCCTCAATCTCAATCACATCTGCATTATAAGAGAGAAGATTACCCGAAATCAGATCCTGTTTCCGATGAATCTGGGTGAGTGCTCCTTTTTCAAAAATCAGATCAGCTGTCGTGGCAGATGCCGTCTCCCCCTTTCCGGAAAATGATATTTCGTAGGAACTTCCACCGAACAGAAATGTTGTCTTTCCGGTTGTCCCAGGCTGTATGTATACATTATCCAGCTGCGTTTCGCCTTCGTATAACGCGGCAATTCCGATGCATTCCCCGTCTTTTTTCCAGATTTCATAACTATTCCAGTTTGTCAGGATGATACTTTCCGTGCGGAACAGGAATTCCCCCTCATTTGTAACAAGGATCTGCCCTTCCTCCGCCGGAAGCTGCTCTAAGAGAAGAACCGTCTCCCCCGTGATTTCCTTTCCGTCATCTAACAGATCTAAGATCATGCGGTAACGCTTCATCCATTCTGTCCTGGGTACATACTCATGCAGCTTTCCCGTACCTGTTCCACCTTCCTCTGCAAATGGTTCAACACCGGAAAGCTGTTCAATTGTCTGAAGATCCCCCCAGGTCAGATATGCTTCCTCATCTCCTAAGATTGTCTGCCAGTCCCATTCGCTGTATATGCCAAAGCCAAGTTCCTGCCGGACTTCTTCGACCGGAACCAGCTCAAAAGAATCTGCTTTGCCACCATCTCCGTTTCCCTTCCAGAGGAGAAACAAAAGAAGGAGGACTCCTGCCGCAAGCGCGGTCAGTACTTTATAAAAAAATTTTTTCTTCAAAGATCGTTCCTCCATACCTGTACCACAAAAAGATAGAAAAAGAAGCTGCCTGTGACAAGCAGCTTCTCTCCTTTGTATACTATATTCTTTTGTATCTGAAATCTGTGCCTTTCGTATATTCAGTACCTCTTCTGTATCTTAAGCATGCTTTTGTACCTTCTATACTGCTCTCCTGTATCCTGAATGAATACCTCGTCCGGTATTCAAAAAAATCTTTCGTGTTCCAGAACTTCTTTCGTTAGAACCCAAAATGCCGTTTCCTACGATTTTGACTCCTAGCCAAAGCTAGGTGGGTCACCTCAATCAAGCTTTTGCCTTCCCCCGCCGCAGATGCGAATTACTGGGGCCTGGCATCTAATTGAAAATATTGGAATCCCGTTTAAAGTAAATGTAGGTTCAAAATAGTAGGGTGTCGAACATCCCAGGCTTTTACGATAGACTTATTATACTTTAATATTCCCGCATTCACAAGTGAAAATTATGAAGTTCACGTAAAAAATACTACCAAATTTAGAACTATTTTCTTGTATATTTTCCTATTGACAAAAGGAACCATTTACGTTCCGCTCGTAAAATCAGGCTTTTCCCTGCCCTTTTTCAAGCTCTGCCGGAGTGAAGGCACCCGGAAAAATCTCTGCAAGTGTAAATTCCAGATACTCACCATTCTTCTTCGAGACAAAAACTTTAAAATCCGGCGTACAGAACTCTGCCATCACCTGTCTGCACACACCGCAAGGATACAGGTAATCATCCGCGTCCCCGTTCACTGCGATCGCCTCAAAATTACGTTCGCCTTCATAGACTGCTTTGAAAAATGCAGTTCGCTCCGCGCAGTTTGTCGGCGTGTAACCAGCATTTTCTATGTTGCAGCCCTGATAAATCTTTCCCTCTTTCGTAAGCAGCGCTGCCCCCACACGGAACTTCGAATAAGGTACATACGCATGCTCCTTGGCTTCCATTGCTGCTTTTATCAGATCTTCTCTGTTTATCATCCTTTTTCTCCTGTTTTTCTTTCAAGTTATTGGTATCTTTCATTGTAATCCAAAAGAATCTTTTTTCAAAGTCCTTTTTTCCAAAAAGATTTTGTTAATTTTTTCTGAATTTTTTAAAATTTTCTTTAAATCGGCACAATTTTCTTGTGCTTCCTTTATTCTTTATGTTATGATAGTACTATTATATAGTAACGCGTTACAATTTGCAAATAATTGCAGCCGTTATTTTCAGCGAAAATACAGACATAAGGAGGACAACGATGACAACAAACAACCCATTTTGTGAAATCACACCGGAATTAGAGCATCTGTCACAGCTCTCCGCACAGTGTGCTTCGATCGAACCGGAATTATATACAAAGTATGATGTCAAGAGAGGTTTGCGTGACCTTAACGGTAAAGGTGTCTTAGTCGGACTGACCGAGATTTCCGACGTATGTTCCACAAAGATTGTGAACGGGGAATCGGTTCCGGCGGATGGTGAACTTTATTACCGCGGCTACAATGTGAAGGATATCATTTCCGGTATTGATGAGAAGAGCCATTTCGGATTCGAGGAATGTACATATCTCCTCTTATTCGGAAAGCTTCCAACGAAGCAGGAACTAAAGGATTTCACTGCGATGCTTGCCCATTACCGATCTCTTCCGACGAGTTTTGTCCGTGATATTATTATGAAAGCCCCGAGCAAAGATATGATGAATACCCTGGCACGAAGTGTCCTTACTTTATATTCCTATGACGATCTGGCGGATGATATTTCCCTGCCGAACGTATTAAGACAGTGTCTCCAGCTCATCAGTCTTTTCCCTCTGCTTTCTGTATATGGTTATCAGGCATATAAGCACTATCATGACGGCGCTAGTCTGTTCATCCACCCGCCAAAGGAAGAATATTCAACCGCAGAAAATATCCTTCATATTCTGCGCGCAGACAGCCAGTTCACACCGCTTGAGGCAAAGCTGTTAGACACCGCACTCATTTTACATATGGAGCACGGCGGCGGTAACAACTCCACCTTCACAACGCATCTGGTCTCTTCCTCCGGAACAGACACGTACTCTGCCATCGCCGCTTCCTTAGGTTCCTTAAAAGGGCCAAAACACGGTGGTGCCAATATTAAGGTTGTCCGGATGTTTGAGGATATGAAAGCACACCTGTCTGACTGGTCTGATGAGGATGCGATCGCCGATTACTTAAGGGCTTTGCTCCACAAAGAGGCATTCGACCACGCCGGTCTGATTTATGGTATGGGGCATGCAGTATATTCCCTCTCTGACCCGCGTGCTGTTATCTTCCGTTCATTCGTGGAAAAGTTGTCAGAGGAGAAGGGCTATGAAAAAGAATTCAAGCTTTATTCCGCTGTTGAACGATTAGCACCAGAGATTATTGCAGAAGAACGCAAGATTTATAAAGGTGTCAGCCCGAACGTCGATTTCTACAGTGGATTTGCCTACAGTATGTTAGGACTTCCGGTGGAACTATACACACCGATCTTTGCCATCGCACGAATCTCCGGATGGAGTGCACACCGGCTTGAAGAGGTCTCCACAAACGGCAAGATCATGCGTCCGGCTTATAAGAATGTCGGGGAACATAAGACTTATGTTCCGATGAACGAGCGGTAAAATCGAGTAGGAGGCGGTGACTAACCGCCGTCCTCTCACAGCACCGTACGTACCGTTCGGTATACGGCGCTTTC